>DATGLU010000152.1:0-3438 GCA_035294045.1 Roseiarcus sp.
ACGGCCACGCTTTGGGCGGCGGCATGGAGATGATGCTCGGCTGCGACATCGTCGTCGCCGCCGAGAATGCGACGTTCGGCCTGCCCGAGCCGCGGGTGGGGCGCCTGGCGCTCGACGGCGGCATCGCGCTTCTCTCCCGGCGCATTCCCCATGTCTGGGCGATGGGTATGTTGCTGACCGGCCGGCGTATCGGCGCGGCGGAGGCGCTGCGCTTCGGCTTGGTCAATGAAGTCGTCCCCTTCGCCGATCTCGACGGCGCGGTCGAGCGCTGGCTCGCCGACATCCTTGCCTGCGCGCCGCTCTCGGTTCGCGCGATCAAGCAGATGGCGCGGGCAGGCGAGACGCTCAGCGCCAAGGAGGCTCAGATGCTGCGCCTGCCCGCTTTGGTCCGCGCGCTCAAATCGGCCGACCAAGAGGAAGGCGTGCGCGCCTTCCAGGAAAAGCGCGCGCCGGTTTGGCGGGGCGAGTGAGGCTCCGCGCATGACCTATGTCATCGCTTCGGCCTGCATCGATGTAAAGGACGGCGCCTGCCAGACCGCGTGTCCGGTTGAATGCATCTATGAAGGCGGCCGGATGATGTATATCCAGCCGGACGAGTGCATCAATTGCGGCCTCTGCCTCTCGGTCTGTCCCGTCGATGCGATTTTCGCCGAGGAAGATTTGCCGGCGGAGGAACGCTCGTACCTTAACATCAACGCCGAGTTCTTCTCGCCCACCGTCACCGGCTGGGGTTCGCCGCAAGGCGCGGATGCGCGCTATACAACCGACAAGGATCACCCCGCCGTCGCGGCGCGGCCGAAGGCCGACGCGGCGTCGGAGGTCCGCTGAACAGCCCGCCTATCAACGTCATTCCCGCGAAAGCGGGAATCCAGTACGGCCTATCCTTCGATGCCGAGGCCCTCTGGATTCCTGCTTTCGCGGGAATGAGAAAAGTCTTGTTGACCGCGCGCCAAAGCCGCGCCATGAACCGCGCCGGCAAGGGGACGAATCGATGGACGCGGCCGCAGAGCTTCCGGGGCAAATCGCCTTCGGCGATTTCCTGAAAGTCGATATCCGCGTCGGCACGATCGTCTCGGCCGAGACGTTCCCGCAGGCGCGCAAGCCAGCCTATCGCCTGACGATCGATTTCGGCCCGCAGATCGGGATGAAGAAATCCTCCGCTCAGATCACCCGGCATTACAAGCCCGAGGCGCTGGTCGGCCGCCAAGTGGCGGCGGTGGTCAATTTCCCGCCGCGCCAGATCGGGCCGTTCATGTCGGAAGTGCTGACGCTCGGCTTTCCGGACGCCGAGGGCGAGGTCGTGCTGATCGGGCCAAGCCAGCCGGTGCCGAATGGCGGAAGGCTTTTTTAATTGCGCCGCACGCTCGGCGGCGAAGGGTAAAAACGGGTTGAGCCGGCCCCGCCGCACTTGACGCCCCGCCCGCCGCTTCCTAGCTATTCCTTGCGCGCGGGCCCTTGATCCCGCGTATTCTTTCGAGGTCGCCATGTCCGCTACCGCCAAGGTCACCGACGCCAGTTTCGAAAGCGACGTTCTGCAGGCCAAGGAGCCCGTCGTCGTCGATTTCTGGGCCGAATGGTGCGGGCCGTGCCGAATGATCGGTCCGTCGCTGGAAGAGATCGCGAACGAGATGAAGGGCAAGGTCAAGATCGCCAAGTTCAACATCGACGAGAATCCGTCGGTAACCGGCAAGCTCGGCATCCGCTCGATCCCGACCCTGATGATTTTCAAGGACGGCAAGCTGTCGGCGCAGAAGACCGGCGCCGCGCCGAAAAGCGAATTGCTCCGCTGGATCAACGCCTCGGTCTGAGGCGCCTCGTCGCTGCGCTCCTCGCAGTGACGGCTAAACCGGAATCCTGACGCTGGCGCGCAGGCCCCCCATCGGGCTTGTGCTTAACGCGATGTCGCCGCCATGAGCGCGGGCGATGTCGCGCGCGATGGCGAGGCCAAGCCCGGCGCCGCTTTCGTCCTGATTGCGCGCCTCGTCAAGCCGGTAGAAGGGACGGAACACGTCCTCGCGGTGCTCGGGCGCGATGCCCGGCCCGTCATCGTCGACATGGATCGAGACGAAGCGCTGCTCGCGGCTGGCTTGCAGTGCGATATGCGCGCCATGCCGCAGCGCATTGCCGACGAGATTGGCAAGGCAACGCTTGAAGGCGTTCGGCCGCAGCTTGACGGTGAGATTGCCGTTCGCTTCGACGCTGACCGCGGCCCCCTGGCGCTCGGCTTCCGATTTCAGTTCTTCGAGCATGGCCTTCAAGTCGGTCGGCGCCGCCGCCTCGCCGCCGTCGCCCCGGGCGAAGGCGAGATAGGCTTCGAGCATGAGCTGCATTTCCTCGACATCCTTTTGCAGCGGCTCGATCTCGGCTTCGTCCTCGATCAAAGCGAGAGACAATTTGAAGCGCGTCAGAATCGTCCGCAGGTCGTGGCTGACGCCGTTCAGCATCGCGGTGCGCTGCTCCAGCGCCCGCTCGACGCGTTTCTTCATCTCGATAAAGGCGGCGCCCGCCTGCCGTACCTCTCGCGCGCCATGCGGTCGGAAATCGAAATCGCGCCCCATGCCGAAATGCTCGGCCGCATCGGCCAATCTGAGGATCGGCCGGATCTGGTTGCGCAGGAAGAGGATCGCAACGGTGAGCAGCACGATCGAGGCGCCGAGCATCCACAGGATGAAAATATGGACGTTCGGTTCATAGGCGAGATTGCGATGGGTGATCATGCGCAGCACGCCGTCGCCGATATCGACGCGGATCTCGACGAGGCCTGAGCGGCCAAGCGAATCGATCCAGAAGGGGCGATGGATTTGCTTGGAAATTTCGTCGGGCAAAGCGCGAGTGACCGGATCGAGCTCGCTGAAGAACGTCTTCGGCATCGGCGGCGGCAGCGGGCCGGACGGCAGCAATTCGACATCCATCAAAAATCGCTCGGCGCAGATCGTCTTCAGCCGATCGTCGCCCGGCGCCGGCGGAAAGGCGCGATAGAGCTCGATCGCCGCGCCGATGTCGCGGGCGACCGCCGCCGACAGGCGATGCGTCACCAGCTCCCAATGGCGCTCCATGAAAATATAGGCGACCGCGGTCTGCAGCAGGACCATCGGCGCGATGACGATGAGCAGCGAACGGGCGTAGAGACCTTTCGGCAAGAGGTCGGCGAGGGCGCGCGTGAATTCGCGCCACAGCAGCCGCGGCCGCGAGAAATGCGCTTTGATCGCCGGCGCGCTCACGGGACGGCGCCCTCGCGTGACCTGTCATTCCCGCTTGCGCGGGAATGACAGCGGCGGGCGCACCAAAACGCCGCCGCCTGAGGCGACAATCCGTCATTGTTGGAACGCCGAGCCAGCGCGCCGAGCCGAGAGGCTGTCAAGGACGCGCGCTCCGCGCGCGCCGCCGGAGGCGGTCGCGAAGCGATCCTTGACAGCCTCTCGGCTCGGCGCATTAGGG
>DATGLU010000153.1:0-7544 GCA_035294045.1 Roseiarcus sp.
GCTCGCCGCCAAGGGCCATCGTTTCCAGACCGAGACCGATACGGAAGTCGTCGCCTTCCTCGTCACCGACGAGATCGACCGCGGCAAGAGCCCGGTCGAGGCGGTCGCCGCCGCCTTGCCGCGCATGCGCGGCGCCTATGCTTTGGCCTTTCTGTTCGAAGGCGAGAACGATCTTCTGATCGGCGCGCGCCAGGGCGCGCCGCTCGCCGTCGGCTATGGCGAAGGCGAGATGTATCTCGGCTCCGACGCTTTGGCGCTTGCGCCGTTCACCGACGAGATCGCCTATCTCGAGGAAGGCGATTGGGTCGTGCTGACTCGCGCCGGCGCCGAGTTCCGCGACGCGTCTGGCAGGATCGTCGCCCGCAAGCGCCAGCGCAGTCCGGCCGGCAGCATGCTGATCGAGAAGGGCGAATACCGCCACTTCATGGCCAAAGAGATCCACGAGCAGCCGGAAGTCGTCAGCCACGCGCTGGCGCAATATCTCGATCTGTCCCGGCTTTGCGTGCGGCCCTTCGTCTGGCCGGTCGATCCGAGGACCCTGAAGCGGCTGACGATCTGCGCCTGCGGCACGGCCTATATGGCGGGCCTCACCGCCAAATATTGGATCGAGCGCTTCGCCAAACTGCCGGTCGAGATCGACGTCGCCTCAGAATATCGCTATCGCGAGGCGCCGGTCGAGAAGGACGATCTGGTCATCGCCGTCTCGCAATCCGGCGAGACCGCCGACACGCTTGCCTCGCTGCGCTACGCACAAGAGCGCGGCGCCAAGATCGTCGCCGTGGTCAACGTGACCTCGTCGAGCATCGCGCGGCTCGCCGACGCGCCGGCGCCGATCATGGCCGGGCCGGAAATCGGCGTCGCCTCGACCAAGGCCTTCACCTGCCAGCTCGCGGTCATGGCCGCGCTGGCCCTCAGCCTTGGCCGCGCGCGCGGAACGCTGGACGAAGCGAGCGAAGCGGCTCTCGTCAAGCAGCTCGTCGCGATCCCCGGCCTGATCGCCGAAACGCTCAAGCATGAGCCGGCGCTCGAAGGCCTCGCCCATACCCTCGCCAGGGCGCGCGACGTCCTCTATCTCGGCCGCGGCCTTTCCTATCCGCTGGCGCTGGAAGGCGCGCTGAAGCTGAAGGAGCTGTCCTATATCCATGCCGAGGGCTACGCCGCCGGCGAGCTCAAGCATGGGCCGATCGCGCTGATCGACGAGGCGATGCCGGTCATCGTCATCGCGCCGCATGACGCGGTTTTCGAGAAGACCGTCTCCAACATGCAGGAAGTCGCGGCGCGGGGCGGGCGGATCGTCCTGATCGGCGACAAGCGCGCCGCCGACAAGGCGGCGGTCGACCTTTCGTACTTTTTCGCGATGCCGGATATGGCGCCGGATTTCGCGCCGATCGTCTACGCCGCCCCGATCCAAATGATCGCCTACCATACCGCGGTCATCATGGGCAAAGACGCCGACCAGCCGCGCAATCTGGCGAAATCGGTGACGGTGGAGTAAGGGCCGGCCGTCATTGCGAGCGCAGCGAAGCAATACACTCGTAGAGCGCCGCCCTATGAATGGATTGCTTCGTCGCTACGCTCCTCGCAATGACGGCGGTACGGGAGCGGATTGCTTCGCTTGGTGGTTGGCGGCTCAGACCGTTCCGCCCAATTCCTCGGAGAGGTCCTGCAGCTCCTTGTCGCCGGCCATCATCTGCTGGAGGGCGTCGAGCTTGATCTCGGACTTGGCGAACGTGCCGAGGGTCCGGCCGCGATTGAGAATGGTGAAACGGTCGCCGACCGCATAGGCGTGGCGGACGTTGTGGGTGATGAAGATCACGCCAAGCCCCTTGCCGCGCACTTGCCGGATGAATTTCAGCACCATCGAGGTCTGGGCGACGCCCAGAGCCGAGGTGGGCTCGTCGAGAATCAACACTTTGGCGCCGAAATGGACGGCGCGCGCGATCGCCACGCACTGGCGCTCGCCGCCGGACAGCGTGCCGACCGCCTGGGTCGGGTCGCGCACGTCGATGCCGATGCGCAGCATCTCCTCGCGCGCGACCTTGTCGGCATAGGCCATGTCCATGAAGGCGAAGGGGCCGAGGCGGCTGCGCACCGGCTCGCGGCCCATAAAGAAATTGCGGGTGATCGACAAAAGCGGGATCATCGCGAGGTCTTGGAACACGGTGGCGATGCCGCGATCGAGCGCTTCGCGCGGACTCGCAAAAGCGACCGGCCGCCCCTCGACCAGAAAGTCGCCGCTCGTCGGCCGGTGCACGCCGGAAAGCGTCTTGATCAGCGTCGACTTGCCGGCGCCGTTATCACCCAGCAGGCAGTGGACCTCGCCGGCCATGACGGTCATCGACACGCCGGCCAAGGCGACGACCGGGCCGAACGTCTTGACGATGTCGCGCACCTCGATCAGCGGCGCCGCGCTCTGGGCGAGGCTCGTCGGGGCGGAAGCGCTTTGCTCCGTCACGCTCATTTTCGTCACCGCCCGCTCACCACGCGCCGCCGGATCAGGTTGTTGAACAGGACGGCGATCAGCAGCATGCTGCCGAGAAAGACGCGGAACCAGTCGTTCGGCGCGCCGGTGAACAGGATGCCCATCTGCACCACGCCGAAAATCAGCGCGCCGAGACAGGCGCCGATCACCGAGCCATAGCCGCCGGTCAACAGGCAGCCGCCGATCACCGCGGCGATGATCGCCTCGAATTCCTTGAGCAGGCCGCGGTCGGAGGCGGCCGAGCCGAATTCCAGCACTTCGCAGGCGGCGAAAATGGTGGCGCAAAAGGCGGTGAGCATGAACAGGGAGACTTTGACGACGCCGACCGGCACGCCGACATTGCGCGCCGCATTGGCGTCGCCGCCCGAGGCGAAAATCCAATTGCCGAAGCGCGTCTTGGCGAGGACGATATGGCCGACGATGGCGATGACCAAGGCCCAGACGATCACCATCGGCACGCCCTTGACGCTCGGATCGCCGTTCGGCAGCCGGCCGATTACGTCGTGATCGGCGAGCCAGGAAAAGAACGATTGGCCGATCAGGCCGGAGAAGAGAAAGCCGACGAATGTGCCCTCGGCCGCCTCTTTCACGCCGCCGACGATCGTCCGATTGGTGAAGAGGATCGACAAGGCGATGGTGAGGCCGCGCAAGATATAGAGCGAGGCGAGCGTGACGATGAAAGACGGCAGGCCGGTACGGATGACCAGGTAGCCGTTGAGAAAGCCGATCAGCAGCGCGCCGGCAAAGGCGAAGATCACGCTCAATGTGATCGGCCAGTGAAAGACGATGGTCGGCAGCGCGATCATCATGCCGGCGAAGCCGATCATCGAGCCGACGGAAAGATCGAACTCGCCGGCGACCATGAGCATCGCCGCGCCGACCGCGATGATCATCAATTGGCCGCTGACCGTCGTCCAATTGAGCACGCCGTCGGCGGCGAACATGCCGGTGCCATGGGCGGTGATGCCGAAGAAAACGAAGACCAGCGCGGCGCCGGCCGCCGCGCCAAGCTCGGGGCGGGAGAGGAGGCGGCGAAGCCCCGATTGCGGCCGCAGCCTTTCGTCTCGGGAAGCGCCGGAATTAACCGCGACGGCGCCGGAGCCTTCGGCCATCCTTGGACCTCTTCAAATCCGCGAACCGCCTCTCCCGACCGTCTGCGGGAGAGGCGGCTTCTTGTCGCGCTTTCGGCGATCTGCTTAGCGATATTCGCCGGCGAGCTTCTGGACGAGGGCGATGTTCTTCTTGGTCACGAAGCCCGGTCCGGTATTGATGTTGTTGGCCGGCATGACGCCATAGCGGGCATATTCGGTGAGCAACACCACCGGCAGATAGCCTTGCAGATAGGGCTGCTGGTCGATCGCCGATTCCATGATCCCGTCCTTGATCGCCTGGGCGATGTCGCTGTCGAGATCGAACGAGATGAAGCTCTTGTACTTGCTCGCCGAGCCGGTGTCGCGCAGCAGCTTGATGGTCGGGTCGGCGGAGTTCGGGCCGAGCGTCAGGATGCCGTTCGTATCGGGATGGGCGGTCAGGTACGCCTTGACCTTGTTATAGACGCCGGTCGGG
This sequence comes from Roseiarcus sp., assembly GCA_035294045.1. GTDB lineage: Bacteria > Pseudomonadota > Alphaproteobacteria > Rhizobiales > Beijerinckiaceae > Roseiarcus. The sequence continues at coordinate 4,049 of DATGLU010000153.1, forward strand.
TCCAAGCCGGAATCGAGCATCTGGTCGCCGAGCTTGACGCCCAACGCGTCGGCATAGCCTTGGCAGCGCTCAACCGAGGCGGTGTTGGTGATGTAGTGGTTGACGCAGAGAAACTTCGTCACGCCGGCCGCCTTGGCCCGCTCGCCGGCGCCCTTGCCGGCGTCGTATTCGGGCTGGCCGATATGCATCAGCGCGCCGAGCTTCTTCGACTGCTCGGCCGTGCCGGAATTGACAGTGATGACCGGGATGCCCTTGGCGACCGCGCCCTTGATCGCCGATTCGAGCACGTTGTAGTCGGCGATCGTCGTAATGATGCCGGTCGGATTGGAGGCCGTCGCCTGTTCGATGATGCGCGCCATATCGGCGATGTCGCCGGTCGATGGATTGCGGTACTCGACCTTGACGCCGAGATCGTGCTCGGCGTTTTTCAGCGCGTTCTTGATCGTGTTCCACCACGAATCCGAATCCGGGGCGTGGCTGACGAAGACGAACCGCTCGCCGGCCGCTTGCGCCGGGCTGAAAGACGCGGCGAAAGGCAAAGCCAAGGCCGCCGCCAGTACGGTTCTTCGGATAAGGCTGATCATCAACGTCCTCCCTCGTCGGCGGCGCCCATTGCGCCAGCATGAATCTGTTCGATTGGGCTCGGGAAAGCCCCCTCCATTCCGCACAGCGGAATGAAAAGTCTAATTTTATCGTTAATTGGAATTTTTATTCCGCAGCGCATCCTTGTCAAGCGCAATTCCCGCGCGCCCCTTTCGCGAGGGACGAAAAAAACGTCGCAGCAGACCGGGCTGCTTCCGAGAGGGTTGCTGACCAGCGTCCCTTGGGCGTCACGGCGGCAAATTTTCCGGGCTGTAAAGCGTGAACGGCACCGCCGCGGCGCGCGGATTCGCGCTCCAGGACGGACGTTCGAGGCCGACGCTCTCCAGGGCGATGTCCAGCGCCAGGCGGGCCTGCCGGTGAGGGTTTTGATCGATGGCCAAGGCCATGATTCCGTCTTGCAAAAGCTTGCGCGTCGTCTGGTCGAGTTCGTGGCCGACGAAGATCGGACGAGGCGCGAGATTTTGCATCGCCGCGGCGACGGCCCGGTGAGCCCCGCCGGTATTGTAGATCGCGACCGTTGCCGGATGCCGGCGCAAAGCCTCCCGGACGACGAGCTCCGATCGCAGATCGTCGTCCCGGCCTTCGAGGATTTCGGTGATGCGCAATCCCCGCGGCGAGGCGGCGAGACAATCTCTGAAGCCGGCGATCCGCGCGGCATGCGCTTGGAACGTCACGTGGTTGCAAAGAACGAGAACCGGCCCGACGGCGTCGACCATCCGGTCGACGAAATATCCCGCGGTGCGCCCGGCTTGGTAGTGATCGATGCCGGCATAGAAGCGGCGCTTGGATTTCGGCAGGTCGGAAACGATCGTGATCGTCGCGACGCCTCTGGCGGCGTTGGCGGCGACGGCTTTGTGGATCGCCTCATGTTCGAGCGTATAGACGATAATCGCATCGGCGCTCGAACTGCGCATCGCGCGAGCCATGGTTTCCGGCTGCTCGTCGGCGAGCAGGGTGCGCTGGACCACGATCGAGCGCTCGACGCCGGCCGAGAGGCGGCGGAACTCTTCGTTGAGGCGAGCGAAAAAGGGCAGTTCCGGCCGGGTCAGCAGAATCTCGATGCGGACGATCCGATGATGCGGCGTCGGCAGGATTCGCTTCACGCGAAGATCGCGCGCCGCGCTGAGCACTCTGAGGCTCGTCTTCAGACTGACGCCGCCGCGCTCGTTCAGAACGCGGTCGACGGTGGCGATCCCGACCCGAGCGCGTTTCGCCACGTCGAGCAGGGTGGCGGATCGACTTTTGGTCTTCGCGGCCATGCGGATTTCCAGTCGCCGCGGAGCCTATCGCCGAAATTGATGGAAAACCATCAAAATCGTCGAAACGCTTCATTGGCGCTGCTTCTATAAAAGGAAGCGCCCAAGAAACGGGCGGGGGCGCCGGGACAATGAAGGCGCGAGGAGCGTTGGATGACGGTCGCAATCGTCAACCGGGACTATAGCCTGATCGGCCGCGAGGCCAAGCTCGCCGTCGAAAAAGGCCTGTCGGCGGCCGAATGGTACGCCTGCGCGATCCCTCGCAAAGAGCTGAAGGACATGATGAAGCGCAGGGACGGGCCTGCCCTGCGCGACACGTTTCTGTGGTTCGCGACCCTGATCGTCTCCGGCGGGCTCGGCTATACTTTCTGGGGGACGTGGTGGGCGGTTCCGTGCTTCTTCGTCTATGGCGTGGTCTATGGCTCGTCGTCGGATAGCCGCTGGCATGAATGCGGCCATGGCACCGCCTTCAAGACGCGCTGGATGAACGACGTCGTCTACCACATCGCCTGCTTCATGATCTTGCGCGAGCCGACGATCTGGCGCTGGAGCCATACCCGCCATCACACCGACACGATCATCGTCGGCCGCGATCCGGAAATCGCCGCGCCGCGGCCGCCCGACATTGCCGGCATCCTGCTCAATCTTTTCGCCCTGAAGAGCGGCTTCAAGGCGTTGAGCCGCGTGCTTCTTCACACGACCGGCCGTCTTGCCGAGGACGAGAAGACGTTCGTGCCGGAGATGGAGCGCTGGAAAGTCTATCTCGTCGCCCGAATCTGGACAGCGATTTTCCTCGCCGTCATCGTCGCCTGCCTGGCGTTCCGGACGATCCTGCCGGCCATGTATATCGGCCTGCCGAGCTTCTACGGGGCGTTCATGGTGATCGTGTTCGGCCTGACCCAGCATGCCGGTCTGGCCGAGGATGTGCTCGATCATCGGCTCAACAGCCGCACCGTCTATATGAACCCGATCTTCCGCTTTCTCTATTGGAACATGAATTATCACGTCGAGCACCATATGTTCCCCATGGTGCCCTACCACGCCCTGCCGCGCCTCCATGCGGCGATCAAGGCCGATTGCCCGCCGCCCTACCGCTCGACGCTCGAAGCCTATCGCGAGATCATTCCGGCGCTGCTGCGCCAGCGCAAGGACCCGAGCTACTTTGTCAAGCGCGAACTGCCGGCCGGCGCCAAGCGCGTTCCCTACAACCACGACACGGCGATTGTCGCGGCGCAGTAGCCGCCCGCGCAAGGAGAAACGGATGTCCGAAGGCTGGACCGACGCCTGCGCGGCGGAGGATGTCGACGAGGAGGACGTGATCCGCTTCGACAGCGGCGGCCGCACGTTCGCGATCTATCGTACCGACGATGACCGCTACTACGCCACCGACGGCCTCTGCACCCATGAGCAGGTCCATCTCTCCGGCGGGCTGGTCATGGGCAAGATTATCGAATGCCCGAAGCACAACGGCCGCTTCGATTTCACGACCGGCCAGGCCAAGGGCGCGCCGGTCTGCGTCGACTTGAAGACCTATCCGGTCAAGGTCGAAGCGGGCCGCGTGCTGATCAAGATCGATTGAGGCATGGCGGGGCGAGGCATCGTCATTGTCGGCGCCGGCGAAGCGGGAACGCGCGCCG
>DATGLU010000154.1:0-4072 GCA_035294045.1 Roseiarcus sp.
ATGTCGATGACCGGAATGCCGGCGTCGATCATCTTGTTGACCGGCGCGGTCAGCGTGCCGATGCCGAAGGCCTGGATGGCGACGAAGTCCCATTTCTGCGAGGCCATATTGTCGATGGCGGAGCGCTGCTTGACGGCGTCGAGCTGGCCGTCGAACCAGGTCACCTCGACATTGAACAGCTTGCCCCAATATTCGGCCGCCTGCTTGCCCTGGGCGCACCAGGTCGCCTGCAGGCCGGCATTGGAGAAGGCGGCCTTCAAGGGCCGCGTCGCCCGGCCGGCTTCCTTGGCCATAGCCGTGGCGATCAACGGGTTAAAGCCGAAGCCGCCGAACAGGCTGGCCGCGCCGGCCCCCAAGGCCGCGCTACGGATCAGATCGCGTCTCGTCGTCATGATTTCCTCCCGATAGGGCCGTTATGGCCGTCGACTTGATCGAGCGCACTAGCATGACACGATTGGCGCAGCGACTTCAAGCAATTGTCTGATTTTCCGGGCGCCATCCCTTCTCCCCCGCGCAGCGGGGAGAAGGTGGCCGCGCGCAGCGCGGCCGGATGAGGGGCCGCGCTGAGTTTGGGATTGGCGCTTCGAAGGGCGCTTAACCCAGAGTCCTGCGCCGCCTCTCATCCGGCGCTTCGCGCCACCTCCTCCCCGCAACGCGGGGAGAAGAGTACGTCAGACGCGCTAGTTGGTCGAGAACACGATAGCCGGCAGCGGCTCGCGGCCGCGCACCAAGTCCGACGCTTTCTCGCCGACCATGATCGCCGCCGCATTGGTGTTCGACGAGACGATCCGCGGCATGATTGAGGCGTCGCAGACGCGGAGCGCCTCGATTCCGCGCAGCTTGAGGTCAGGCGCCACCACCGCGAGTTCGTCCTGGCCCATCCGGCATGTTCCGACGGGATGATGGTCGGTCTTGGCGTGTTGGCAGCCATAGTCGAAAAGCTCGTCGTCCGTCGCCTTTTCAGGGCCAGGCAGGCGCTCGGCCAGGATGAAGGGCTTCAGCGCCTTTTGCAGCATGATCTCGCGGGCGAGCTTCAAGCCCTCGATCGAGATTTTCCGGTCATAGGGCTCGGCCCAATAATTCGGGTCGATCAGCGGCGCGGCTTGCGGGTCAGCGCTGGCGAGGCGCACCGTGCCGCGCGACAGCGGACGCAAAAAGGCGGAATTCAAGGTGACGCCGGGATTGCGCATCCGCGCGACGCCGGCTTCGATGCCCGAGCCGAGGCCGAGATGGAGCTGGATATCCGGCCAGCGCGCCGTCTTGTCGGCGTACCAGAAGCCGCCGGTTTCGAACAGGCTGGAGGCGACCGGGCCGTTCTTGAACACGAAATATTGCAAGCCGGCCCAAACCGAGCGGCCCCACTTGGCGACATTGTCGTAAGTATGGTCGCCGGTGCATTCGGCGATGACGAAAAGATCGAGATGATCTTGCAGATTGCCGCCGACGCCAGGCAGATCATGGGCAACCGCGACGCCGACCGATTTGAGATGATCGGCCGGGCCAATTCCCGATTGCATCAGCAGTTTCGGCGAACCGAAAGCGCCGGCTGCGACCAGCACTTCGCGCTCGGCGCGAAGCCCGCTTGCCGCGCCATTTTCGAGAATTTCGACGCCGATCGCTCGGTCCTTTTCGAGAAGAATGCGCGTGGTCATCGTATTGGGGCGCACGGTGAGATTTCTCCGATCGCGGATCGGGGCGAGATAGGCGCTGGCCGCCGACGAGCGCTGCGCATTGCGCTGGGTGAGCTGATAGAAGCCGACGCCCTCCTGCCGCGCCCCGTTCACGTCGTCATTATAGGGAATGCCCATTTCCTGCGCCGCGCGGAAATAGGCGTCGCAGATCGGCAGCGGCGCAATCGGCATGGAGACGCCGAGCGGCCCGCCATAGGAATGGTAGTCGTTGACGAAGCGCTGGTTGTCCTCGGCGCGCTTGAAATAGGCGAGAACCTCGCGGTAGCTCCAGCCTTTGCAGCCATAGTCGCTGACCCAGCCGTCGTAATCGGCGGCATTGCCGCGCGTATAGATTTGCGCGTTGATCGTCGAGCCGCCGCCGAGCACCTTGGCCTGGGTGAAGCGCAGGACGCGGTCTTTCATATGGCGCTGCGGGACCGTATGCCAGCCCCAGGAGCCGATCCCCTTGGTCATTTTCGCGAAGCCGGCCGGCATGCGGTAGAAAGGGTGCCAATCGCGCGGGCCGGCTTCGAGCAACAGGACGGAAACGTCCTTGTCCTCGCTGAGGCGGTTGGCGAGCACGCAGCCCGCCGAGCCGCCGCCGACGACGATGTAATCGAACGCCTTGGTCATTCCTTGTCGCTTTCTTCCGTCATTGCTTCGCTGCGCTCGCAATGACGGGTAGGGTCGTCACAGTCTCGGCAGCGAAAGGCCGCCATCCGCCGAAATCACGCTGCCGGTCGCGAAGGCGAAACGGCCCGAGGCCAGGCCCGCCACGATGTCGCCAACGTCTCCCGGCTCGCCCCAGCGCGCCATCGGAACGAGGCCCGAGCCGATCGCTTCGTCGTACCGGCCCGAAACCGGCGCCGTCATGTCGGTGCGGATGATTCCCGGCCGCACCTCGAACACGGCGATCCCATGCGGCGCGAGGCGCAACGCGAAATTCCGCATCGCCATTGAAAGGCCGGCCTTGGAGACGCAATATTCGGCGCGCTCCGGCGACGCCATGGCCGCCGAGACCGAGGTGATCGCAATGATCGAGCGCGGATGATCCGTTGGCGGCCGCTTCAGCATCGCCTTGGCTGCGGCCTGGGTCAGGAACAAGGTCCCGCGCAGATTGACGTTGAGAACCGCGTCGAAATTCTCCGGCTTCAGGTCAAGGAGGTCGCCACGCTGAACCGCGCCGCGGCCGGCATTGTTGACGAGGCAATCGAGCCGACCGAAGCGCTGGAAGACGGCGTCGATCAGGCCGGGATGGGCGGCGACATGCGCGACGTCATGGTCGAAGAAATCCGCCTCGGCCCCGGCCTGGAGGAAAGACCGCCGCGCCTCCTCGCATTGCGCGTCGAGGACGAGGTCCGTGGCGGCGATGTCGAAGCCGACGGCGGCGAGCTTCTCGCCGCAGGCGCGGCCGATGCCGCGCCTCGCGCCGGTGACGAGCGCAACGGGTCGGCCGCTCATCGAGCGAGCTCCTTGCGCATGCATTCGGCGGCGCGCAAGGCGAGCGCCGCGACGGTGAGCGAAGGATTGACCGCGCCGGAAGTCGGCAGGACGCTGGCGTCGACGACGAAGAGATTGGGATGATCATAGGCGCGGCACTCGGGATCGACCGCCGCCCGGGCCGGATCGTTTCCCATGCGGATCGTACCGCATTGATGGGAGGGCGTGCGCCGATCGTAATGCTTGACGAGAACGATCGGAAAGCCGGCTTCCTTGAGTAGTTCGCGCATGCGCTTCAGGAGGCCGTTCTGCGCCGCGAGATTGGAGCGCCGCCAATCGAGCACCACGCGCGAGCCGTCGAGCCGCACTCGGCTCTCCGGCGAGGGCAAGTCCTCGGTCATGAACAGGAAATCAAAGGTGCGCCGCGCCAGAACGCCGAGCGCCGCTTCCGGCGCGCGGCGCAATTCGGATTTGAGGATCGGCCCGGAAATCTTGCCGACCATCTGCACATTGCCGAGCGGCGGCCCGCCGCGCCCGTCGCCGAGATAGAAATCGTTGAGGCCGATCGTCTTCTGGTAGATGGAGTCGTTGCGCCGGAACGGATGCAGCGCCAATGCGAACGAGAGGTTATGGTTCATGAAATGGCGGCCGACCTGGTCGGAACGGTTGGCGAGGCCGTTCGGCATTGCGCCATTGGCCGAAGCAAGCAGGAGAAGGGCCGAATTGACGGCCCCGGCGGCGAGCACGATCGCCTTCGGCGAAAGCCGCAGCGTCTCGCCGTTCTTCTCATAGACGACGCTTTCGATTCGCTTGCCGGCCGGATCGGTCTCGAGGCGCAGCACGCGCGCGCTGGTCTCCAGCGAGACATTCTCATATTTCAGCGCCGCAGCGAGGCCGCAAGTCTCCGCGTCCATCTTGCCGGCATTCGTATTTGGAAACGCGTCCCACGGCGTTTTGCCGCC
>DATGLU010000155.1:0-6292 GCA_035294045.1 Roseiarcus sp.
GGTCGTTCTTACCGGCGACCAAGATCACGCCCCGCCGCAGGGCGGCTGGCCGTTCTTGGCCAAGCCTTATGCGTTCGAACGGGCCGCGGCGGTCATATCGGAAGCGCTCGGGCTCGAAAAGCCGAAGGACATCCCATGAGTCAACCCTGCCTGGTGATCGTCGAGGCGGATATTCTCATCCGCCATCCGCTGGCCGAATATTTACGCGAATGCGGCTATCGGGTGCTTGAAGCGACGGACGCCGGCGAAGCGCGACGCATCGTCGAGGCGGGCGACAAGATCGACGTCCTCCTCGCCGACGGCGGCGCCCCCGATGCGAGCAGCTTCGCCTTGGCGGCCTGGCTGCGGCGCGAGCATCCGGCGATCAAGGTCGTCCTCGCCGGCAATGTCGCGGTCGCCGCCGAGAAGGCGGGCGATCTCTGCGAGGAGGGGCCGAACGTCTCCAAGCCCTACGATCATCAGATGGTGCTGAACTACATCCGCAGGCTCTTGGCGACGCGGCGGCCGGGGGGTTAGCTGGGTCATTGCGAGGAGCGCAGCGACGAAGCAATCCATTCACAGGGCGGCGATCTACGAATGGATGGCTTCGCTGCGCTCGCAATGACGGAGCGGTCGCCGCTGCGGCGGCAATCCTGTATCGTCCGGGCTCCCTCCCTGATTCCCGCCAGGATGCCCGATGGCCACGCGTCCTTTCTCCGCCGCCGATCTCGAAGCGCTGAAGAGCTGGGACACGCCGACGATCTGCAACGGGCTCGAACTTGTCGCGCCGGAGCGGCGGGCGGTCGGCTTCACGATCGAGCCGATGGTCGCCGCCGACCGCAAGCTCGCGCCGATCGTCGGGCTGGCGCGAACCGGCATGATCCGCGCCCAGGAGAGGCCGCGCGGGCCGATCCCGCCGCGCGAGGAATGGTACGATTACGTCGCCGCCGACGATCTGCCGACCATCGCCTTGATTCAGGACATCGACGATCGTCCGGGCTTCGGCGCCTTTTGGGGCGAGGTGCAATCGACGGTTCATCTCGCGCTCGGCTGCCTTGGCTGCGTCACCAACGGCTCGTTCCGCGATCTCGACATGCTCGCGCCGGGCTTTCAGATTCTGGGCGGCGGCCTTGCGCCGAGCCATGCGCATGTTCATCTCGTCGCGATGCGCTGCGACGTGAATGTCTGCGGCATGGCGGCGACGCATGACGACGTCATTCACGCCGATTTTCATGGCGCGGTGGTCGTTCCGGCCGAGGCGGTCAGGAAGCTTCCCGATGCGATCGCGCTGATCGGCCGGCGCGAGAAGGCGATCCTCGATATGGCGCGCGCGCCGGACTTCACCAGCGCCAAGATGCGGGAAGCGTTGCGGCGGGCGGGCGAGATTCATTAGCGTACCAACGATCGGCTCGGCCGCCTTCGGCAGCGAATCCAAATTTGTGGCCCGCGATCAAAAAAATGCGATGAGGATGCTTGTCATCCTCCCCGCGCTCTGGCTAAATCGCCGCCGCCGGCAAAAAGAAGGGCCACTCGAAAGCGGCCCAAGTCTAGGGAGGAAACGCCCAAGGAGGGCATACGGCGAAGAATCGCCGCAGGCCCAACATATGGTGCGCTGCAAGGACTTCAAGGGCAAACCGCCGGCGTCGTCGCCAAACGGCGTCGGCGTGTTATTTTTGCATCAGATTTCCCCGGCTTTTCCCCATTAATCCCGCTTTTCAGCCCATTTTTGCGCGCCGCGCCGCCTTGCGAGGCCGCCCAAGCTTAACACGTTAACGAATCGTTTACCGCTTATGGGGCGCTTAAGGACGGCTTTCGCCGCCGCTGGTCAGAGCGCCGTCGCCATATCGGCGAGCTTGGCGATCGTGTTCATATTCCGCGCGGTGCCGGACGAGGCGGCGGGGATTTTGAGCCGCGACTCGCCCATCCCGTCGCCGTAATGGACGTAGATTTCCCGCCGGCCGAGCCGCATTTCCTCGTTCTTGACGCCCGTAGCGTGCGCGAGCGCGTCGGCGGGCGCCGGCTCGTCGAGGAAGATCGCCACCGTCCGGTTGGGGGCCGCTTTCGGAAACGGATTGTCCTTGACCACCGCCTTCATCTCGGCGGCGGTGCGGACGAGAACGCCGACCGGCTTGCCGGCATAGGCTTTGAGGCGGTTTTCGAGCGCCGCCTTCGCCTCTTTCTCGGTCAGCCTGCTTTCGAATGCGACATTGCCGCTGGCGATGTAGGTGCGAACCTTGGCGAAGCCCGCCGCCTCGCACATCGCTTTCAATTCGCTCATCGGCAGCTTGCCGGTTCCGCCGACATTGACGGCGCGCAGAAGGGCGACGAAGGCGGTCATCGGAACTCCAGGACATGGAAGGACAAGCGCGCGATCGCCCGGCGCTCCCCGCGGGCATGGGGCAATTCGCGCGCAGGCGCAAGGCCGGGCGCATGCTATGAGAGCCGGCCGTCGCTCTCATAAAGAACTGCCATGCCCGATCTCAGCGTGTTCGATTTGACCGGCCGCCTCGCCCTCGTCACCGGCTCGTCGGACGGGATCGGCCTCGCTTTGGCGAGCGGCCTTGGCCGGGCCGGCGCGCGCATCGTGCTCAACGGACGAAACGCCGCGAAACTCGACGCCGCCGCCGCGCGCCTGGCCGGGCAGGGGATTGCGGTCGAGACGGCGCGGTTCGACGTCGCCGATCGCGACGCGGTGTTCAAATCGGTCGAGCGGATCGAGCGCGATCTCGGCGCGATCGACATTCTGGTCAACAATGCCGGCGTGCAGCGCCGCCATGCTTTCGAGAGCTTTCCGGAAGAGACGTGGCGCGAGATCATGGCGATCAATATCGACGGCGTCTTCCATGTGACCCAGGCGGTCGGCAAGCGCATGGTCGAGCGCAAGAGCGGCCGCATCATCAATATCTGCTCGGTGACGAGCGAGCTTGGCCGCGCCACCATCGTTCCCTATGCGGCGACGAAAGGCGCGTTGCGGCAGATGACGCGCGGCCTCTCGGCGGAATGGGCCAAGCACAATGTGCAGATCAACGCGATCGCGCCCGGCTATATCCGAACGCCGCTCAACCAGGCGCTGATGGATGACGAGAAATTCTCCGCCTGGGTCGCGGCGCGTACCCCAGCCGGCCGCTGGGCCGATGCGGAGGAGCTGGTCGGCGCGGCGATTTTCCTCGCCTCGGACGCGGCCTCCTATGTCAGCGGCCATGTCCTCTATGTCGATGGCGGGCTGTCGACCAGCGTCTGAGGAGCCGCGGCGAAGGCCCTTCCGGGCATCCACGCCCATCTGCGAGCCAGAGGCCGAAGACTTGCTGGGGCGGCGCCGCATGGGTGACCGAGACAAGCCCGGCCATGAGCGTGGCGTTTGTGCGAAGCGCTCGTGCGATTAAGTATTGGCTATATTTTGACGCCTGACCCGCTTAGAAAAGCTCCTCCATAAATCCGAAGCCTATTGACTTGAATATAGCTAAGGCTACATCATTGCGCATGGCCAGCGATGCGGTTTCGGATCTCTCGACGGCCTTCGCGGGCAAGGCGCCGCCGCTCAGCGAAGAAGATGTGGCGCGGGCGCAAGATCGCCGCAGGATTCTCGAAACGCGGTCGGCGCGCCGGCCCTTGCGCCTGCTCTGGCTCCTGGCCGGGCCCGGCGTGCTCGCCATGCTCGGCGAGAATGACGGGCCGAGCATGGTCTCCTACGCCACGACCGGCGCGACCTACGGGATCGGCTTTTTCATTCCGTTCATCCTGCTCACCTTCGTCATGGCCTTCGCCGTGCAAGAAATGACGATCCGTCTCGGCGCGGCGACGCATCGAGGCCATGCCGAGCTGATTTTCGAGCGGTTCGGCCCGTTCTGGGGCTATTTCGCGATGGGCGATCTGGTGTTCGGCAATGTGCTGACCCTGATCACCGAGTTCATCGCGATCCGCGCCGGCGGCCTTTATTTCGGCGTTCCGGCCTCGCTGTCGGTCGGCCTCGCGCTTCTCCTGATCTTGTCGTCGCTCGCCTTTCGCCGCTACGCCACCTGGGAGCGCGCCGCGATGGCGCTCGCCGCGTTCAATCTTCTCTTCATTCCGGCGGCTCTCTACGCCCATCCGAGCGGCGCGGCTCTCGCCAAGGCGATCGCGACCTGGAGCCCGCTGCAAGGCGGCGTCAATGCGGCGTTCGTAACGCTGGTCATGTCCAATATCGGCGCGACGGTGACGCCCTGGATGATTTTCTTCCAGCAGAGCGCGGTCGTCGACAAGGGCCTGACCATGGCCGACGCGCCGCAGGCGCGTCTGGAGACGGCGATCGGCGCCGTTCTGGCGGCGATCGCCGGGATCGCCGCCGTCGCCGCCGCGTCGCCGCTCTTCGCCAGCAAGGTCGACGTGTCGAATTTCTCCAACGGCGCCGATTTCGCCACCGCCTTGCGGCCGTTGCTGGGGACGACCGGCGCGACGCTCTTCGCGCTCGGCATGATCGAAGCGGGCGTGGTCGCGGCGATGACGATCTCGACCAGCTCGGCCTATGCCTTCGGCGAAACGCTGCGCCGCAAGCACAGCCTCAATCTCGATTTTGCGCAGGGGCGATGGTTTTATGGCGCGGCGATCCTCTCGACCCTGATCGCCGCCGGAATCGTGCTGATCCCCGGCGCGCCGCTGCTGGCGCTGACCTTGACCGTCAACGTCATCGCGACGCTGCTGATGGCGCCGGCGCTGCTTCTGCTGCTGTTGCTCGTCAACGACCGCGAAATCATGGGCGCTCACGCCAATACTTGGCGCGCCAATCTCGTCGCCGGGACGATCGTCGGCGCGCTCGTGCTCGCCGGCGCCGCCTATGGCGTCGTCACCGTGTTTCCGAACCTTTTGGGAGGCCCGCCATGAGCCGGGAAGCCGAACTGATCGGCGCGCTCGAACCGGCCCAATTGACCGCGGCGACCGAGCGGGCGCTGCCGCGCCGAAAGCTCGGCCGCGGCATGACGGCTCTGCTCATCGCGCTGCGCCTCTACATTTTCATCGCCGTCGCCATCGTCGGCTACGCCTTCGTGGAAGCGCTGACGCGTTGAATCCCTTCTCACTGCAAAGCGGGGAGAAGGAATATCCCGCCGTCACGGAATCGGGATAATGTGGCCGGATGCGCCTCTGGATCAAAGACCCGCTCGCCATCTTCGCTGATAACGCCGAGCGCGGCCTCGTCGTCGAGGGGACGAAAATTGTCGAGCTCGTCGGCCCGGGAAAGGCGCCGGCTTCGCCGGTTGACGAGGCGTTCGACGCCTCGCGCCATGTCGTTCTGCCCGGCCTGATCAACACGCATCATCACTTCTACCAGACGCTGACCCGCGCCCATCCGCAGGCGATCAACAAGGAGCTGTTTCCCTGGCTGACCGCGCTCTATCCGATCTGGGCGCGGCTCAAGCCGGAGCATCTGCGCCTCGCGGCGCGGCTGGCCTTGGTCGAGTTGATGCTGTCCGGCTGCACCACCGCCGCCGACCATCACTACCTTTTCCCGCGCGGGCTGGAGAATGCGATCGATATCGAGGTCGAGGAGGCGCGGAGCCTCGGCCTTCGGATGACGGTGACGCGCGGCTCGATGAATCGCTCGCGGAAGGACGGCGGCCTGCCGCCCGACGAGGTGGTGCAGAGCGAAGAGGAAATCCTTTCCGACAGCGAGCGGGTGCTGAAGCTTTTCCACGATCCGAAGCCCGGCGCGCAAATCCGCGTCGCGCTCGCGCCGTGCTCGCCCTTCTCGATCACCAAGGCGCTGATGCGCGACACCGCATCGCTCGCCGAACGATACGATTGCCAGTTACACACGCATCTCTGCGAGACCAAGGACGAAGAGAATTTCTGCCTCGACATGTACGGCGTTCGCCCGGTCGAGCTTCTCGAAGAGACCGGCTGGATGAGCAAGCGCGCCTGGCTGGCGCATGGGGTTCATTTCAACGCCGAGGAGATCGCCGCGCTCGGCAAAGCCGGCGTCGGAATCTGCCATTGCGCGGCCTCCAATATGGTCCTCGCCTCGGGAATCTGCCGGACCAGGGAGCTCGAAGCGGCCGGCGCGCCGCTCGGGCTCGGCGTCGACGGCTCGGCCTCGAACGATTCCTCCAACATGATGGAGGCGCTGCGCCACGCGCTGATGATCGGCCGGCTGCGCTACGGCGCATCGGGCGTGACGCACCATGATGTGCTGCGCTGGGCGACGGAGGGCTCGGCGCGCTGCCTCGGCCGCGCCGATATCGGCCGCATCGCGGCGGGACTCGAAGCCGATCTGGCGCTGTTCACCCTCGGCGAGCCGCGCTTTTCCGGCGCGCATGACCCGCTCGCCGCGCTCATCCTGTGC
>DATGLU010000156.1:0-4905 GCA_035294045.1 Roseiarcus sp.
CGCGGATTTCGGCGCCGATCGCCTTGAGCGCTGCGGCCGCGTAAGGAATGACGTCTCCGAGCCCATAAAAATGATGGATCATGCCTTGGTGGACGGTCAGCCGCACGCCGACGCCGGCTTCGGCGAGCCGTTCCGCATAGAGCGCGGCTTCGTCCCTGAGCGGATCGTATTCCGCGGCGTGAATGCGCGTCGGCGGCAAGCCGCCGAAATCGGCCGCGCGAAGCGGCGAGACGCGCGGGTCGTCCGGCGCGAGCCCGGCGATCCGGTAATGCTCGAAATAGCGCGCCATCGTCCGCTCTTCGAGAAAATAGCCGCTCGCCAAGGCGCGCCGCGAGGGCGTGCGGCCAAGCGCGTCGAGGACCGGACAGAGCAGGAGCTGCAAGGCGATCGGCGGCCCACCCCGCAAGGCGCCGCATAGCGCGGCGGCGAGGTTGCCGCCGGCGGAATCGCCGGCGACGCCGATGCGGCGCGGATCGATGGCGAAGCTTTCCGCTTCCGCGGCGATCGTTTCGACGGCGCGGGCGCCGTCTTCGAGCGCCGCCGGAAAGGGATGTTCAGGCGCAAGCCGATAGGCGACGGCGATCACCCGGCAGGCGCCTTCATCGGCCAAGGCGCGGCAAATCCCGTCATGCGAGTCGAGACTGCCGGAAATCCAGCCGCCGCCATGAAAATAGACGAGGCCGGGCAAAATCGTCGCTTGCGCCGCGCGCGGCGCATAGATGCGGATCGGCAGGTCGGCGGCAGGTCCGCGCAGCGACGCGTCGCGCGTCGCCACGTCGCGCCGGCGCTCGCTTGCGGCAAAAGCCGCAAGCGCCTCGGTCGCGCGCCGCATGTCGTCCGGCGAAGGCTGGCCGGCGGATTGCGCCGCGCTCGCGCGCGCAAGGTCGAGGAACCGCCGAGCGGCGCGGTCGAGTGTTGTCATCCCTTTTAGGCGCTAACCGCTCATCCCGCCAGGCGCGTGACGAGCGCTTCGATCGCGCGGACGGAGCGGAAATTGTCGGGATGGAGATCCTGGTCGGGGATCGAAATATTGAACGCCACTTCGGCGGCCATCATCAGCTTGACCATGCCCATCGAGGTAAGGCCCATTCGGCTGAGATCGTCGTCAGGCCCGATCGCGGATGACGACGCGGTCTCGTTCGTCGCCTGCCGCACCATTTCGAAAATCCGATTGGTCAGATTGGGACGGTCCAACATCTCGCCTATTCCCGTAACAAGACGACGCCGTTGCTCGGCGCGCTTCCGCCGCTTGAATTGCCGGCGATCTCCGGAGTTTTCCGGCAATCCGCCCTTCAAGAGGGCAAAAAAGCACAGCATGTTTCATGCCGGGTTAACGGCATAGCGGCGGAATCGCGAGGATTGGCCGGAAGGATCGTTAAGCCGCGCCTGGCATAGCTCTTGCCGAATACGAAAGCGGTATTCGGAAAATGGGTCAGGCGCATCGATTTGCGCGGCGCCCAAACGAAAGAGCGGCGACCATGAGCTCCAATGTCTCGCGCTTCCCGGCGCGCAATCTGCACAGCGATACGGCCGACGAGCGCGACCCGCGCCGGTTGCGAAGCCGAGCCAAAGCGGCGGCTGAGGTCGCGGCGCGCCATGCCGCGGCGGTCGACCGCGAGGCGCGCTTCCCCCGCGAGGCGTTCGAAGCGATCCGCGAGCAGAAGCTGCTCGGGCTGCTTATCTCGGCCGCTTTGGGCGGCGAAGAGGCGAACGCCGCCGATGTCGCGGAGGTCTGCTACATTCTCGGCCGCGCCTGCGCCTCGACGGCGATGATTTTCGCCATGCATCAAGTGAAGGTCGCCTGCCTCGTGCGCCATTCGCGCGGCGTCGCCTGGCAGGAGAATCTGCAGCGCAGAATCGCCGCCGAGCAATTGCTGATGGCGTCCTCGACCACCGAAGGATCGAATGGCGGCAACGTTCGCTCGAGCGAAGCGCCGGTCCGCACGCAAGGCGCTCATATCGCGCTCGAACGCGCCACATCCTGCATTTCGTACGGCGAACACGCGGATGGAATCGTCACGACCGCCAGGCGCAACGAGGCGGCCGCCGGATCGGACCAAGTGCTCGTCGCCTTTCTCAAGGACGATTACACGCTGGAGCGCACCCAGTCCTGGGATACGCTCGGCATGCGCGGCACGTGCAGCGTCGGCTTCATCATGCGGGCGAAAGGCCTCGCCGAGCAGGTCCTCGCCGATCCTTACGAGCGCATCCATAGCCAGACCATGATTCCCTTCGCCCATATGTTCTGGAGCGCGGCTTGGGCGGGGCTCGCCGCTGGCGCGGTGCAGCGCGCGCGCGAGTTCGTGCGCGCCGCGGCGCGCGCTTCCGGCGGCAAGATGCCGCCGGCCGCGGCGCATCTGACGCGGGCGCGGCTGAGCCTGGAGACTTTGCGCAGCGTGGTTCATTCCGCCGTCGAGAGCTTCGAGCGCCGCAGCCGCGACGCGGAGGGGCTCGACGATCTCAATGCGCAGACCGCGCTGAACCTTTTGAAAGTCGAAGCCTCGGAACTCGCCGTCTCGACCGTGATGAGCGCGATGCGCGCCTGCGGCCTTTCCGGTTATCGCAACGATACGGAATTCAGTTTAGGGCGGCATTTGCGAGACGTGCTGTCGTCGCCGATCATGATCAACAACGATCGCATCCTCGCCAATGCCGAGGCCGCCGTTCTGATGAGCGGCGCGCCAGCCGGCTTAAGCTTCTAAAATCGGGATGCTCCGATGACCATTGCCCTGAAGACTCTCGGCCAGCCGAAAACCGCGCCGGAAACGCTGCTCGATACGTTGTTCCGCCCGATGGGAATAGACGGCGTCTATGGCCGCACGGGCCAGTACGAGGACGTCGTCGACGGGCTCTCGGCTTTGATTTCCCGACAGCGTCCGGCCGGCGCCGAGGTGCTCCGCTTTCCTCCGGTCGTCAGCCGCGCGATGATCGAGAAGTCCGGGTATCTGAAAAGCTTTCCGCATCTGCTCGGCTGCGTCTGCAACCTGCAGGGCGGCGAGCGCGAAATCGGCGCGGCGGTGGATCGGTTCGTCGCCGGCGAAGATTGGACCGGCGCGCTGAAAACCGCCGATCTCGTCCTTGCGCCGGCCGCCTGCTATCCGGTCTATCCGCTCGCCGCTTCGCGCGGCGCCTTGCCGGCCGATGGCTATGTCTTCGACGTGGCTTGCGACTGCTTTCGCCGCGAGCCTTCGCGCGACATCGATCGTCTCCAGTCCTTCCGGATGCGCGAATTCGTGCGCATCGGAACGCCCGACCAGGTCCGCGCCTTCCGCCGGGATTGGACGACCCGCGCGATCGCCCTCGCCGAAACGCTCGGCCTCCCCTATCGCGTCGAGGCGGCGAGCGATCCCTTTTTCGGCCGCGGCGGCGTGCTGGTGAGCAAGGCGCAAGCGCAGCAGGAATTGAAGTTCGAGCTCGTCGTGCCGGTGCGCTCGGCGGAAAAGCCGACCGCCTGCATGAGCTTCAACTATCATCGCGATCATTTCGGCCAGACCTGGGCGATGAGGACGGAAGCGGGCGAGGCGGCCCATACCGCCTGCGTCGCCTTCGGCATGGACCGGCTAGCCGTGGCGCTGTTCGCGACGCATGGCGTCGACCCGGCAGGATGGCCGAAGCCGGTGCGCCAAGCGCTGGCGCTGTAACGACCTTGCGGGACGATCACCAATGCGGGCTTCCCACTGAAAAAATTCGGAAAATCTTTGCCTCTCGAAACGAAGCGCTGATCCGGCAAATTCACAAAACGAGGAATCGTCCGCCGAGCTCTACTCAAAGCGCGACCTGCTGATCTACACGTCCGCTCGATGACGGGCGACGAGGCGATCATTTAATCGTAAAATACGCGCGGCGCGCCGATCCATGGTGTTGATGCACAGACGGCGCTTACCTGAGCGTGACCTGTAAATCCTTTTTGAACATTATCTCCTTTAGAATGCCCGATAATCGCAGATAGTATTCCTTCTTTTTCCACGTGGGCCATTCCTTCACGCGCCCGGTGTAGTCCAGCGCTTCTTGAGTCGAAAGCTGCGAACGAAGCAGGACGAATAGGTTTCGAACATCGACACGGTTCAATCGGCGAGCCTGCAAAATCCCAGCTTTCAAGCCGAAATTGTAGAGCTTACGGAAGCTCTCCGCTTTTTCTGGAAAGGTGCTGCTTGGGGGTGGATACTCCAACAGCGGGTAAAAGCTGGCGACCGTTTCAGCAGACCAGCCGTCCGCGGCCATAACGAAAGTATAGCAAAAAGCTCGAAAGAAAAATCCTCGACTCGCGTATTTCAGCGCGGCGTTGTAGGGGTCGCCCAATGCAACGAATGGGGCCGCAATCGCTGCGAGCGTACCAGTCACGATCATTCCCCCCTCAATGAGAGCGGGAAGCGGGATTTCCAACATGTTTACGCCCATGTCGGTCACGCTGTAGATATCTAGGGCCTTGGCTAACAGGTCATACGCGTTTTCATCATCGTACTGAGGGGCGTTCACCTGCCCCAAACCCCGAGAGCCGGTTATAGCAATCGCGTCAAAATCGTATGTGAGGGTCGGAAGGAAAATGAAACCCGGATCTGCGTCGTCGGTGAAGGCCCAGTTCCGCCCTCCGTCATGGCTATGGCGGCACCCGACATACTCACGTAGATACCAATTGACTTTATTGGTATAGTACGGCTCCAGTGGGCTAAGTTGGAAATTGATCCAAATGAGGTGGTAATCCGCGAACTGATGATGATTTCGGGCGGCCAGAGTCAGCCAGCTGTCACCCGTCCTTACCTTGTACTTGAACGTGCCCTGTGGTTGCACCCACGGGTGCAGCGGCTTTAGCGGGCGTGTTTCGTTACGCAGAGGCTCCACCATCGCACCCTCCCTCGTGGCGCGGCAGATGTCTGCCGCCATAGGGGAACGCTTGGTTCTTTACGG
>DATGLU010000157.1:0-18130 GCA_035294045.1 Roseiarcus sp.
ATGGACCGAGAGGATGACGCTGTCGCGGTCCGAGATATGGCGGCCGAACCATTCGAACTGGTCGGCATAGACGTTCGGCGTCGCCATCTCGACGGTCGAAGGCAGATTGAGGATCAGCTTCTTCTGCGGCGTCGGCTTGACGACGGCCTTGACCTCTTCGCAAATCTCCAGCGCGAAATCGAGCTCGGTGCCGGTGAAGCTTTCCGGCGAATATTCGAAGATGAAATTCGTCTCCGGCGCTTGCGCGGCGAGCGCGACCACTTGGCGAGCGGCGCTGGTCGCAATCTCGACGATCCCCTTGCGGTCGGTGCGGAACACCACCTCGCGCTGCAAGGCGGAGGTCGAATTGTAGAAATGCAGGATAACGTTCTTGGCGCCTTTCACCGCCTCGAATGTGCGCTCGATCAGCTCCGGCCGGCATTGCGTCAAGACCTGGATGGCGACGTCATTGGGGATCGCCTTGCCTTCGATGATCGTGCGGACGAAGTCGAAATCGGTCTGCGAGGCGGAAGGGAAAGCGACCTCGATCTCCTTGAAGCCCATCTTCACGAGGAGATCGAACATGCGGTTCTTGCGATCGACGCCCATCGGCTCGATCAAGGCCTGGTTGCCGTCTCGCAGGTCGACCGAGCACCAGATCGGCGCCTTGGTGAGAACCGTCGACGGCCATCGTCGGTCGGGCAAGACGACAGGCGCATAGGCGCGATATTTTTGAATCGGCATCGTGGACATGGAGAGGAGACCCTTAGATTGAGGCGACCCGGCAGAGCCCTTCAAGCCCGCAATTCGGTCGCCAAATGCGTTTCGACAAGCTCAAAAAGCCCGGCGCGCTCACAGCGCCGGGCGGCTAAGTCGCAGGGTCAAAAGGGTCTCGGACCGCTTCCGCATGGCTCCAAATAACCAGAGCCGCGCCACGAATGCAATATCCGTCCCGCCGCGCGGGCAAAATGCCTCGCTGGCCGCGACAGGCGGCGCCATTCGGCGACCGCCGTGGCGTTTGCTCCCGCTGCTTGCTACGCTCAAATCGGAATCCGACGCTTCGAGCCGCGGGGAGGCAGGTGGCGAGGCTGAAACTGAGCGAACCTGACGCCAAGCCTGCTGGCGCGCCCTTGCCGGCCGGCTATCGGCAGGGCGTCATCTCGGCGATCACCGTCCTGCTCGGCTTCTCGCTTCTCTTCCTGCGCTATTGGGGTTTCGAGGCGGAAGGCGAGTGGACGGCGGCTTCGGTCGTCGCGACGGCGCTGCTGGCGGTCGCCATTCTCCTCGAACTCGTCGCGCTGTGGCGGTCGCTGCAGCCGCGCGACGATGACGAGATCGTCTACCGGATCACGCTGCGCTGGTTCCTGGCCTCGATCCTCGCGCTGCTCGCCGGCGTGGCGCTGGCCGGGCTGATCGCTTCGCACGCGATGAATTTATAGGCCTCGCCAACGCCTATCGCTTCACCTTCGCGATCAACGCCTCGACGGCCGGCAATATTCGCGCGGCGATGATTTCGGCGCCCGCCTCGTTCGGATGCATGCCGTCCTTCTGGTTGAGCTTGGGATCGGCGGCGACGCCGTCGAGAAAAAACGGGTAGAGGATCGCGCCGTATTGTTCGGCAAGCGCCGGATAGATCGCGTCGAAGCGCTTGCGATAATCCTCGCCGAGATTGGGCGCGGCCCGCATGCCGGCGAGCAAAGTCGGGATATGGCGCGCCTGGAGGCGGGCGAGGATGTCGCCGAGCGCCTTTTTGGTCTGCGCCGGATCGAGCCCGCGCAACATATCGTTGGCGCCGAGTTCGACGACCACCGCATCCGTCCCGTCGGGCGTCGCCCAATCGAGCCGCGCCAGCCCGTCCGCCGCGATGTCGCCGGACACGCCGGCATTGGCCACGTCGACGTCGTAGCCCTTGGCGCGCAGCTTTTCTTGCAGAACGTCGGCGAAACTCCGCCCCGCCGGCAAGCCGAGGCCCGCGGTCAGGCTGTCGCCCAGCGCGACGATATGCAGCGTCCGCGCCACCGCCGGCGCGGCGGAGAAAATTAGCGCTAGGAGGAATGCGCAGAGCGCCAAGAGGCGCAGCGAATCCCTTCTCCCCGCAAGGCGGGGAGAAGGCGGCCGAGCGAAGCTTGGCCGGATGAGAGGCTGCGCCGGACTCTGAAAGTTAAGCGCCCTTGGAAGCGCCAATCCCCAAGCGCGGCGCTGCCCCTCATCCGGCGGCTTCGCCGCCACCTTCTCCCCGCAAGGGGGGAGAAGGGGACCGCCGCTTTGATACGAGCGGTGGACGCAACGCCGGCAATCCCCATATGTGGGCGCAGGGCGCCTCATCGAAAGCAATCCCTCAATGGCTGATCCCGCGATCGAAATTCGCGATCTTGACCTTAGTTTGGGCCGCGGCGCGGCCCGCGTCCATATCCTGCAAGGGATCAGCCTGACGATCGCGCGCGGCGAGGCGGTCGGCCTGATCGGCCCATCCGGCTCCGGCAAGTCGACGCTGTTGATGACGCTGGCCGGCCTCGAACGGCCCGACCGGGGCGACGTCATCATTGACGGCGTCGCGCTCGCCGGAATGAGCGAGGACGCGCTGGCGAGATTTCGCGGCGCGCGCATCGGCATCGTCTTCCAATCGTTCCATCTCATTCCGACCATGACGGCGCTGGAAAATGTCGCCGCGCCTTTGGAGCTCGCCGGCGCGGCGGATGCATTCGAACGCGCCGAGGCCGAGCTCGCCGCGGTCGGCCTTGCCGGCCGCTTCGCGCATTATCCGGCGCAGCTTTCGGGCGGCGAGCAGCAGCGCGTCGCGCTCGCCCGAGCCTTGGCGCCGCGGCCGGCGATTCTCGTCGCCGACGAGCCGACCGGCAATCTCGACGAGGCGACCGGCCAAGCGATCATCGACCTTCTCTTCGAGCTGCGCGCCGAGCGCGGCGCGACGCTCGTCCTTGTCACGCATGACCCGGATCTCGCCGCGCGCTGCGACCGGACCATCCGCCTGCGCTCCGGCCGCATCGAAGCGCCGGCCCCCGCGCGCGCCCTGGCGTGACTGAGAATAGTTTAAGCGACCGAAGTACGGGAGGGAGCCTGCAGCGTTGATCAAAAGCGAGCAAGCGACTTGAAGCCGTTCGTACCGCTCTTCCGCCTCGCCTTTCGCGATCTGCGCGGCGGGCTGGCGGGCTTGCGCATTTTTCTTGCTTGCGTCGCGCTGGGCGTCGCGACGATCGTCGGCGTCAATTCGCTGGCGCGCAGCTTGGCCGACGGCCTGTCGCGCGACGGCCGCGCCATTCTCGGCGGCGACGCCGCCTTCTCGCTGATCCATCGGCAATTGTCGCCGGCGGAGCGCTCATATCTCGCCGCGCATGGCGCGCTTTCCGACGTCGCGACGATGCGGGCGATGGCGCGCAACGAAGCCGGCGACGCGGCGCTGGTCGAGATCAAAGCCGTCGATCCGTCCTGGCCGGCGATCGGCCGCGCCGAATTGACGCCCGCGATGACGCCGCAAGCCGCGCTTGCGCCCAAGGACGGCGTGTTCGGCGCCGCTGTCGAGGACGCCGCGCTTGATCGCCTCAAGGTCAAGATCGGCGATACGCTCGCCATCGGCGCGATCAAGGTGCAGATTCGCGCCGCCCTGGAATCCGAGCCCGACCGCCTCGGCTCCGGCCTCGGCCTTGCGCCGCGGGTGCTCGTCTCGCTCGCCGCGCTCGACAGAACCGGCCTCGTCCAGCCGGGCTCGCTGGTGCGCTGGACGACGCGCGTCGTTATGAATCCCGGCGGCGAGCCGCCGAGCGAAAGCGCCGTCAAAGCCTTTCTCGCGGACGCCAAGAAAGCCTTTCCCGAGGCCGGCTGGGAGGCGGTCGGCCGCGGCAATATCTCGCCGGCTTTCTCCAAGAATCTCGACCGCTTCACCGAATTCCTCGCCTTGATCGGCTTGACCTCGCTGATCGTCGGGGGCGTCGGCGTCGCCAATGCGGCGCAAGGCTTCGTCGAGCGCAAGCGGGCGATTCTGGCGACCCTGAAAGCGATCGGCGCGACCGGCGGCGAAATCGTCGCCATCGCGCTGATCGAGTTCCTCGCCGTGACGCTGATCGGCATCGCCGGCGGCCTGGCGCTCGGCGCCGTGCTGCCCTTCTTCGTCAATGACCTGTTCGGCGCGATCATTCCCTTCCCGCTCGCGCCGGGAATCTTTCCGGGCGAGCTCGCGCTCGGCTTCGCCTATGGCCTGCTGACCGCTTTCGTCTTCGCGATCGCGCCGCTCGGCCGCGCGCACGATTTGCCGGTTTCGGCCTTGTTCCGCGATCTCGTCGAGCCCGGCCGCGCCTGGCCAAGGCGCCGCTACGTCGCGCTGGCGATCGCCGCGGCCGCCGCTTTCGCCGCCCTCGCCATCGGCATGAGCGCGGAGCGGCGCCTGGCGATCATCGTCGTCGTGGCGACGGTTTTGGGTTTTCTCGCCTTGCGGCTGGTCGCCCTCGCCGTCATGGCCACGGCGCGGCGCGCGCCGCGGCTCAGCGGCCTCGAATGGCGCTGGGCGCTCGCCAACATCCACCGCCCCGGCGCGCTGACCCCCTCGGTCGTACTGTCGCTCGGCCTCGGCCTTGCGGTGCTCGTCGCCTTGACGCTGATCGACAATGTCCTGCGCGGCGAGATCGGCCATGCGACGCCGAGCGAGACGCCGAGCTTCTACTTTCTCGACATACCATCCGCCGATATCGGCGCGTTCCGAACGTTCCTGCGCCGCGAAGCGCCATCGGCGAATGTCGTCGAAGCGCCGATGATGCGCGGGCGCATCATCAAGATCGGCGACCGGCCGGCCGAGGGCTTCAAGGCGAAAGACAATGTCGCCTGGGTGCTGCAAGGCGACCGCGGCGTCACTTATAGCGATCAGCCGCCGCAAGGCTCGATCGTGGTCAAGGGCGAATGGTGGCCGGCCGATTATGCCGGGCCGCCGCTGGTCTCGCTCGAAGAAGAGATCGCCGATGGGCTCGGCCTGAAAATCGGCGACGCCATCACCGTCAACGTCCTCGGCCGCAACATCACGGCGAAAATCGCCAATCTGCGCAAAGTCAATTGGCGCAGTTTCGCGATGAATTTCGTACTCGTCTACTCGCCGAATACGCTCAAAGGCGCGCCGCATACATTCCTCGTCACCGCGGCTTTTCCGCACGACATCGGCTCCGCGGCGGAGCTTTCGATCCTGCGCGACGCGGCGCGCGATTTTCCGACCGTCGCCTCCTTGCGGGTGCGCGACGCGTTGCGCGCCCTCGCGCAATTGCTCGACAAGCTCGCCCTCGCCATCCGCTCCGCTTCGGGCGTCGCGCTTTCGACCTCGGTGCTGGTGCTGGCCGGGGCGCTGGCCGCCAACCGGCGCAGCCGCATCTACGATTCCGTCATCCTGAAGACGCTCGGCGCGACCCGCGGAAGGCTGACCGCGGCCTTCCTCATCGAATACGCCCTGCTCGGCGCCGCCGCCTCGGCTTTCGGCCTGGCGGCCGGCGCGGCCGCCGCCTCGTTGATCGTGACCAAGGTCATGGAGCTCGATTTCGCCTTCGCGTGGGCGCCGGCGCTTGAAGCCGCGCTCGGCGCGCTCGGCTTCACGATCCTCCTCGGCCTGATCGGCTCATGGCGGATTTTGGGCCAAAAGCCGGCCGCGATCCTCAGGGAGTTGTAACGGCGGCGCGCAGCGCCTAACTCTCCTTGCGCCAAGGCGCCAAGCGAGAAAACAAATCGCCGGATGGCGCGTTATTGTCGTTCTCAATCATCGCCAGTAAAAAGGACTTGACCCATGCGCTTCTTACTCGCCGCGACCTGCGCCGCCGGATTGCTTCTGTCGGTCAATAGCGCTCAAGCCGTCGGCTGCCTTTCGGGCGCGGTGGCGGGCGGCGTCGCCGGTCACTATGCGCATCATCACGGCGTGATCGGCGCGATGGCCGGCTGCGCTTATGGACATCACCTCCACAAGGAGCAGCAGCGCAAGAAGGCCGAGCAGGAAAAGGACAAGCAGAATCACGCCG
Source organism: Roseiarcus sp. (assembly GCA_035294045.1). Taxonomy (GTDB): domain Bacteria; phylum Pseudomonadota; class Alphaproteobacteria; order Rhizobiales; family Beijerinckiaceae; genus Roseiarcus. Next base: position 5,979 of record DATGLU010000157.1, read on the forward strand.
CCCAATAATCGGCTTAGTGGACGGAGTGCGCGCCCGGCGCGAGAGCCGGGCTCGGGCTCAATCGCGGCAGCGCGCGGCGCAAGCTGCGGCGCAAGGCGACCGGCCGATAGAGTTGCTTGGTCGCCTCGACGATATAGACGCCGGCGAATGGCATGCCGATCGCCGCGCCGGCGCGCTCGATCGCCGGCGCCGAGCGAATGAAGAAGCTGCGCCGGAAAGGCGGCGCATAGAGCGCTTCGGTCCAATGGATCGGCGAGAACAAGGTCTCTCGCATCAATTGGCGCAATTGCCCTTTCGAATAGGGTTGGCCAAAGCCGAACGGCGTGCCGTCGCCACGCGCCCAGAAGCCGCTGCGCGACGGCGTGACCAGGATCGCCCGGCCGCCCGGCGTCAAGACGCGCCAGACCTCTTCGAGCAGGGCGTTGGGATGCTCGGCCGCCTCTAGCGCATGGATCACCAACACGCGATCCACCGCCGCGTCGGGCAAAGGCAGCATGTCCGGCTCGACCAAGGCCGAGGAGCTGCGGCCGGAGGCCGGCCAGTTCACCACGCCCTGCTCGGCCGGCATGAAAGCGAGCGTGCGCAAAGCCTCGCCGCGAAACCGGTCGAGATAGGGCGCCGCATAACCGAGGCCCATGATCGACTGGCCGACGCAATTGTCCCAGCGGGCGCGGATGACCCGCCCGATCAGCCGGCGCGCGATCTCGCCGAGCGGCGAGGCGTAGAAGCTGCGAAATTCGTTAACGTCCGGCGACATAGCGGAATTTTGCCACGCCGCGGCGCGAGGGGGAAGCGCCATTCCCGCGCAGGCGGGAATCCAGGGAGCCTTCGTGTCTGCAGGAGAGACAGTGCTGGATTCCCGCTTGCGCGGGATGACAATGTACCAAGATCAGATGATCTTGCGGTAACAGACGACGCGCTCCATCTCCTCGAAGCCGAGCGCTTCGTGCATCTTTTGCGACGCGGCGTTGTCGAGGTACGTATCGGAGCCAAGCTCGCGGCAGCCGCGCTCGCGGCCCCATCTTTCGATCGCCGCGCAAAGGAGGCTCGCCGCGCCACAGCGGCGCCAAGCGGGCGCCACGTAGATTCCCTCCAAGAACGCCACGGGCGATGTCGAGCAGCCATTAACGTAGTCGCGCCGCAACGTTGCTTCGGCAAAGCCGATCGCCGCGCCGGCGCGATCGCGGGCGAGGAAGGTCACGGCGTCGCCGCCTTTGCGCGTCAACTCTTCCGCATGCGTGCGCAAAGCGTCGATCGGCTCGTCCGGCCACAGCGCGGCGCGAAGCGCGACCCATTCCTCCAGATCCGCGGCCGCGCAGACCGCGATGCGTATGTCGCCATGGACGTTCATTACGTACTCCGCCATTCCTCCCCGTCGTAGACGGGGGAGGGGACGCGCGCATCAGCGCGGTGGAGGGGCCGCCGGCGATATTATCCTGATAGACCGCAGCCCCCTCCACCATGCTTCGCATGGTCCCCCTCCCCCGTTCCGCTTCGCGGAACAGGGGAGGATAACGCCGCCGGTTTGCCTCGGCGCCGCTCATTATTGCACAATGACGCCATGCCGACCCGGGTCACGCTTCGCCTCGATTTCGACGCCGGCCGGAGGCTCGGCCCGGGCAAGGTCGCGTTGCTCGAAGCGATCCGCAATACGGGCTCGATCTCGGCCGCCGGCCGCGCGCACGAAATGTCCTATCGCCGCGCCTGGCTGCTGGTCGAGGAGCTGAACACGATGTTCGCCGAGCCGCTGGTGACGGCGCGGCCCGGCGGCGCCAAGGGCGGCGGCGCGGCGCTGACCGAAGCCGGCGAGCGGCTCGTCGCGCTTTATCGCGAGGCCGAGCGCAAGACCCGGGCAAGCGCTTCGGCCGAGATCGCCAGGATCGAAAAAGAGCTGGCCTAGCCGGCGCTCAGCTCGCTTCGAGGAATCGCTCGGCCTCGGCAAGATCGACCGACACGAGCTGGCTGACGCCGCGCTCGGCCATGGTCACGCCGAACAGGCGATCCATCCGCGCCATGGTGATCGGATTGTGGGTGATCGTCACGAAGCGCGTGTCCGAGCGCTTGCGCATTTCGTCGAGCAGGTCGCAGAAGCGCTCGACATTGGAATCGTCGAGCGGCGCGTCCACTTCGTCGAGCACGCAGATCGGCGACGGATTGGTCAGGAACACGGCGAAGATCAGCGACATCGCGGTCAAAGCCTGCTCGCCGCCGGAAAGCAGGGTCAGCGTCTGCGGCTTCTTGCCGGGCGGCTTGGCGATCAGTTCGAGGCCGGCTTCGAGCGGATCCTCGGATTCGATGAGCTGCAAAGTGGCCGAGCCGCCCTCGAACAAGGTCGCGAACAGTTCGCCGAAATGCTTGTTGACCACGTCGAACGCGGCAACGAGGCGCTCGCGTCCCTCCTTGTTCAGGCTGCCGATGGCGACGCGCAGGCGCTTGATCGCCTCGATCAGATCGTCGCGCTCGGCGATGAGCCGGTTGCGGCTTGCCTCGACCTCGACGAGCTCATCGTCGGCGCGCAGATTGACCGCGCCGAGCCGCTCGCGCTCCTGCTTGAGATTTTCCAGCTTGCGCTCGACTTGCGCGAGCTCGCGCAACTCGTCGTCGGCCTTGACGCCGGCGAGGCCGGGCAGCGCATGCGGCTCGGTCTCGAGCTCGACGGCGATCGTATGCAGCAGATTTTCGCGGCGCTGGCGCGCGGCTTCGAGCCGCTCCTCGGACGCGGCGCGGGCTTCGCGCGCCGCGCTCATCGCCTCGAGCGCCGCCTTGGCGGCGCGATCCGCCTCGCTCAGCGCCGTCTCGGCGGCAACGCGCGCATCGCTCGCTTTTTTTCGCGCCTCCTCGGCCGCGTCGATTTCGCTGATCAAGGCGCGCCGGCGCTGCAGGAAAGCCGCGGGCGCGTCGGCGAGCGTCTCCAATTCGCTCGTCGCCTCCGATTGGCGGGCCGCGAACTCGGCGATCTGGGCATCCGCCCGCTCGCGGCGCTGGGTCCAGGACCTCTGGTCCTCCGCGATGGCTTGCCGCCGCGAAGCGCGCGCCGACGCTTCGCGAGCGAGATTCTGCGAGGCGGCGCGGGCCTCGGCGCATTCCGCCCTGGCCTGGGTCGCCTCGCCGCGGGCGCGCTCCAAATCCAGAGCGAGGTGATCGGTCGCGACCAGGCCGGCCAAAGCCGCCTCGGCCTCGCTCTTTCGCATCGCGGCCTCATCGCGCGAGGCGCTGGCGCGCGAGGCGGCCTCCTCCAATGCGGAGAGACGCGCGGCGGCCTGAGCGCGGCGGCGCTCCAACGCGGCGAGGCGCTCGCGCGCGGCGTCGACCAGACGACGCGCCTCGCGCGCCTCTTGCCGGGCGGCTTGCTCGGCGGAAGCGGCTTCGCGAAGCCCCGCCTGAGCGGCGGCGGCTTGGGTCTTGAGCGCCTCGGCCGCCTGGGGCGCCGCCTCGGCGTCGCGGGTCAGATCGCCGAGCCGGTTCTTCTCGGCGAGCCGCCGCGCCGCCGGCGTCGGCGCCTCGGCGGCGGAGACGAACCCGTCCCAGCGCCAGAGATCGCCTTCTTTGGAGACCAGCCTTTGGCCTTGTTTGAGCAGCGGCAGCAAAGCGCGGCCTTCGCCGCGCAAGACGATGCCGATCTGCGACAGCCGGCGCTGCAAGGCGGGCGGCGCCTTGACCAGGCTGGCCAGGGATTGGACGCCGGGCGGCAGCGGAAGCGGCTCGAATCCGCCGTCCAGCTCGGTCCAATGCGCCGGCGCCGACGTGTTGGTCGAAGCGTCGAGATCGTCGCCCAGCGCGGCGCCGAGCGCGGCTTCGTAGCCCTTCTCGACAGAGAGGGACTCAACCACAGGCGGCCATAACCCGCCCGAATCCGAGCCGAGCAACTTCATCAGCGTGCGCGCCTCAGTCTCGAGGCGCTGCGCGCTGCGCTCGGCCTCGGCCAAGGGACCGCGACTGCGCTGCTCAGCCTCACGCGCCTCCGCGTGGGCGGCTTCCGCCGCCAGCGTTTGGGCCTCGGCGGCGGCGAGGCGGGCGTTGAGCGCCTCCAAAGCGGCGGCGTCCTCGCTTTGCCCGTCCAAGCCGCCCGCCTCGGCGGCGAGCTTGTTGCGCTCCTCGGCGATCGAAGCGCATTCGGCCTCGAAGCGGGAAAGACGGCGCGACTCTTCGGCCAGGGCGGCGGAAAGCGCGTTGCGCCGGGCGTTGAGATCCGACAGCGCCGCCTGGGCCTCGTTGAGCCGCGCTTCGCAGGCGGCAAGGAGCTGCTCGGCCTCGGCAAGCCGCGCCTCCGCGCTCTGCCGGGCGGTTTCGCTCGCCCCCTGCTCCTCGGCCAGCGCGGAATCTTCCTGCGCCAAGCGCTCCAGGGACGCCGCCGCGTCCTCGATCAAAGCCGTCTCGCGCTGCGCGTCTTGCGCCAATTGGGCGACGCGGCGCTCCAACTCCGCGGTCCGCTCCTTGGCGCGGCGCTCCTCGCCGTCCAGCGCCTCGCGCGCCAGGACCAGCCGGTGCAAGGCCGCGCCGGCCCGCGCCTCCTCGTCGCGCAAGGGCGGCAAGGCGGCGGCGGCGATTCCTTGGACGCGCGCGGCCTCGGCCTGGTCGGCGGTGCGCTCGGCGACATCGCGCGTATCGGCTTCGAGCCGGCGCTGCGCCTCGGCGAAGTGCTGCTCCTCGTCGCGCCAGGATATATGCAGCGCCAAAGCCTGGATGCGGCGGATTTCGGCGGCGAGGCCCTTATAACGCGTGGCTTGCCGCGCCTGGCGCTTCAGGCTTTCGATCTGCTGGTCGATCTGCGCCAGCACATCTTCGAGACGCGCCAGATTCTCCTCGGCGCCTTTCAGGCGCAGCTCGGCCTCATGGCGACGCGAATGAAGGCCGGAGACGCCCGCCGCCTCTTCGAGGATCAGCCGCCGCGCCTGCGGCTTGGCGGAAATGATCTCGCCGATCTGGCCCTGCCGCACCAAAGCCGGCGACCGCGCCCCGGTCGAGGCGTCGGCGAACAGCAATTGCACGTCGCGCGCCCGCACTTCGCGGCCATTGACCCGATAAGTCGAGCCAGCCTCTCGCTCGATCCGCCGCGTCACCTCGATCGTGTCGGCGTCGTTGAACGCCGCCGGCGCCATGCGGTCGGAATTGTCGAGCGTCAGGCCGACCTCGGCGATGTTGCGCGCCGGCCGATTGCCGCTGCCGGAAAAGATCACGTCCTCCATGCCGGAGGCGCGCATGTTCTTGTAGGAATTCTCTCCCATCACCCAGCGCAGGGCTTCGACGAGGTTGGACTTGCCGCAGCCATTCGGCCCGACCACGCCGGTCAGGCCCGACTCGATCTTGAAATCGGTCGTCTCGCAGAAGGATTTGAATCCGGTGAGGCGGAGCTTGTCGAACTTCATGCCCGACCTCGCGGCGTCGCCGTTGCGAGGACACGCTGCCTTGTCATTCCCGCGCAAGCGGGAATCCAGTCGAGCCGATCCTGCACGCGCGGCGCTTGTCTGGATTCCCGCTTGCGCGGGAATGACAGGGGCGCGCTCGCCATGGCTTCGCAAGGACGGATTGCCGGCATCAACTGAAAACCCGTGCTGGTCAAAATCGTCGCGCCGCCCGAATCATCGGCGAGCGATCGTGTTACCGGGCCATGAAGGCGGGCGCCGAATCAAGGCCGCGCTTCGGCAAAGCTGTGCGCAACGCACAACCCGGTTTCAAGTCATTTCAGCAACGGCTGGATGATCTTGTCAAAATCGGCGAGCGGCCTTTCGCCGCTCAGCTTCTTGCCGTTGATGAAGAAAGTCGGCGTCGCGTCGACATGGAAGTTCTTCGCGGCATTGTCGCGCGTCTGATTGACCTGTTCGTAGAGCTGCTGGTTCTTCAGGCAGGATTCGAAATCGTTCTGCGAGATGCCGGCCTGCTTGACGATGTTGGCGAGGGCTTCGAGCGGCTTGTCGACGAAAGCCCAGTCCTTCTGCTTGTCGAAGAGGAGATCGACGATGGCGTTGCGTTTTTCCGGTCCGGCGCAGCGCGCCAGCATGAAAGCGGCGGTGGCCAGCGGGTCGAGCGGGAATTCGCGCAGGATGAACTTGACCTTGCCGGTATCGACATATTTCGCCTTGAGCGCCGGCCATGTCTCGGCGTGGAAAGCGGCGCAATGCGTGCAGGTCATCGAGGCGTATTCGATGATCGTGACCGGCGCGTCGGCCTTGCCCTGGACGATGTCCGGCAATGGCCCAGGCGCCATCAACTGATCCATCGGGACCGTCGCTTGCGCAAAGGCGGGCGCAATTCCCGCGAAGACGAGGCTGGCCGCAACGGCCAGGGCGGCGATGGCGCGACGCCGGGTCGATCCCGGCGCGGGCTTAGAGGTGATCACGCATCGCTCCTTGATCGGGATTGGGTGATGAATTTCAGCCGGACGGCGAACGGAAAATAGCGTCAAGCAATATTGTGGCAAGACGCGGGTGCGGGCGGAGAGGTCAATTTTCAGTCATTTTCGGCCGGCGCCGAACGCTCCGCCGCAGATGGATTTTGCATCGCCTCGACATCGTCGCGCCGCTGGTGTATGAGCCGCCCTTCAAATGACAACAGCGCGCCGAAGCGCTCGTTCGAATCTCCGCTGAAACAGCCTTAAAATGAATGGCTTAGCGCCGGAAGCTTCGACGTCACGGCAGGAGTTTGTGATGAATATCATCGAGACGCTGGAGGCTGAGCAAGCCGCCAAGCTCGCCCAGACGAGCAAAGTGCCGGATTTCCAGCCCGGCGACACCGTCGTCGTCAACGTGAAGGTCAAGGAAGGCGAGCGCACCCGCGTTCAGGCCTATGAGGGCGTCTGCATCGCGCGGAGCGGCGGCGGCCTCAACGAGAGCTTCACCGTGCGCAAGATTTCCTATGGGGAGGGCGTCGAGCGCGTCTTTCCGATCTATTCGCCGATGATCGATTCGGTGAAGGTCCTGCGCCGCGGCAAGGTCCGCCGGGCCAAGCTCTATTATCTGCGCGATCGCCGCGGCAAGTCGGCCCGCATCGCCGAGCGCAGCGACGGTCCCGCCGAGAAGAAGGCGGAAGAGGCGAAGGCTTGACGCGATCCGCCACGCGAGTTTGAGACGGGCGCCGGTCGGCGCCCGTTTTTATTTGCGCCGAATTCGACGCGAAGAATCGGATTGAATTTCCGCTGCGGCTCCACAATCTGAGGCGAACAGTTCGAGCGCCCTCCGATGAGCCAAGCCGCGCAACATTATTTCATCTTCGAGACGGCCGCCGGCTTCTGCGGCCTCGCTTGGAGCCGGTCAGGGATCACCCGCTTCCAATTGCCGACGCGCAGCGCGGAAGCGACCGAGCGCCTGCTCCTGCGGAGGACGCCGGACGCGGAGCCCGCCGCGCCGCCGCCGGACATTCTCGAAGCCGTCGCCGCCGTGAAGCGCTATTTCGAGGGCGAGGAGATGGATTTCTCGCGCTTCGCTCTCGACCTCGCCGATCAGGACGATTTCTTCCGGCGCATCTACGCCGCGGCCCGACAGGTCGGCTGGGGCCGCACGACGACCTATGGCGCGCTCGCCAAAGCGCTCGGCGCGGGGCCGGAAGCCGCGCGCGACGTGGGCGTCGCCATGGCGAAGAATCCGGTCGCGCTGATCATTCCCTGCCACCGCGTCCTTGCCGCGGGCGGCAAAATCGGCGGCTTCTCGGCGCCGGGCGGCGCGACAACGAAAAGGCGCATGCTGGAGCTCGAAGGCGTAAGGCTGGAGCCGGCGCGGCCGGTTCAGGCGGCGTTCGAATTTTGAAGCCGAGCCTCCGCCTTACTTTGTCGGCCAGCCGGTTCGCGTCGCGTAATCGGTCATGCTGAGCCCGTAGAGAAAGATCAGCCAGAAAAAGCCCGTGCCGGCGAAGACCCATTTGAGCGAAGGCGGGCCTTTGAGCCGCATGAAGAGCAGAAAGACGATCAGGGCCTGAAACGCGGCGATGCCGAATTCGATCACCGCCGCCCAGAGGGCGAGGCCTTGAAAAGCGCTGAGCACGCTCAAGCCGACCAGGATCAACAGAAGCAGCCAGGCGCAGACGAAGGGGAACGAGCTCGCTTCCTTGGCTTCGATATTCATGTGCGGCCTGCAAGATAGATGGTCGGATAGAGAAATATCCACACCGTATCGACGAAGCTCCAGTAGAGCCCGACGACTTCGATCGGCGCGTAGTACGCGGCGCTGATCCGGCCGCGGCGAAGACGCCACAGGATATAGATCAACAGGCCGAGCCCGGTCGTGACGTGGATCGCGTGAAGGCCGGTGGCGACGAAATAATAGACCCAGAACAATTCGCTCACCGGCGACTCGCCCGGCTTGAGAGCGAAATTCACCGCTGGCACGACATGGTCGGAATAGTCGGCGACATATTCGTAGCCCTTGACGCCGAGAAAGCAGAGGCCGAGGCCGATTGTCATCAGCAGCCAGCCGGTCGCGGCGCTGCGGCGCCCCTGAGCCGCCGCGTTGATCGCCAGGACCATGGTCAAGCTGCTGGTCAGCAGCAGGCCGATATTGACGCTGCCGCACCAGAGGACGGCGTCCTTCGCCGCCTCGGCGATCGCTTCGGGATAGGAAAGCCGGTACAGATAGTAAGTAAAGATCAGCGCGCCGAAAAACAGCGTCTCAGTCGCCAGGAACACCCACATGCCGAGCTGCGCGACCTCGCCCTGTTGGGCGAGGGTCGCATATTGCGTCTCGGGCCGGAGCGTCGCGCTAGGCATGGGAGACGCCGTCCTGCGTGACATACTGGTCGGTTTCCGGATCGTAGGCATAAGGTCCGACCGTCACGACGGGGGTGCGCTCGAAATTGTCCTTGGGCGGCGGCGATGGCGTTAGCCATTCAAGCCCGGTCGCGCGCCAGGGATTGGGGCCGGCCCGCTTGCCGTAAACCAGCGACCAGCCGAGATAGAACAAGGGCAGCAGATAGGCGACCGCGAGGATCGACGCGCCGGCCGACGACAAAAGGTTCCACGATTGCCATTCCGGCGGATAGGTGTAGTAGCGCCGCGGCATGCCGAGATTGCCGAGAATGAATTGCGGGAAGAAGGTCACGTTGAAGCCGATGAAGGTGAGGATGGCGGCGAAGCGCGCCCACATTTCCGGATAGAGACGGCCGGTCATTTTCGGCCACCAGAAATGGACGCCGCCAAAAAAAGCGCTGACCGTCGCGCCGACCATGATGTAGTGGAAATGCGCGACGACGAAATAGGTTGCATGGGTCGCCACGTCGACCCCGAGCGTCGCCAGCATCAGCCCGGTCACCCCGCCGATGGTGAAGAGGAGCACGAAGCCGAGCGCGTAAAGCATTGGCGCGTCGAAGATGATCGCGCCTTTGTGCAGGCTGACGGTCCAGTTGAACACTTTGATCGCCGAGGGCACCGCGACGAAGAAGGTGGTCAGCGAAAAGACGATCGCCGAATAGACGGAAATTCCGGCGACGAACATATGATGCGCCCAGACGAAGAAGCTGAGAATCGCGATCGCCATCATCGCGATCGTCATGCCCGCATAGCCAAAAATCGGCCGGCGCGCGTAGCAAGCGATAAGCTCGCTGACCAGGCCCATTCCCGGCAGGATCATGATGTAGACGGCCGGGTGCGAATAGAACCAGAACATATGCTGCCAGAGAATGGGATCGCCGCCGCGGCGCGGATCAAACATGCCGACGCCGATGAACCGCTCGACGCCAAGGAGCATCGTGTCCATGGCGAGGACCGGCGTCGCCAGCAACATGACGACGCTCACCGCGTAGATGCCCCAAATGAAGAGCGGCAGGCGCGCCCAGGTCATGCCGGGCGCGCGCAACCGATGAATGGTGACGACGAAGTTGAGCGCCGTCATGATCGACGAGAATCCGTTGACGAAAACCGCCAGCGCCGCGGCGAAAACATAGCCGTTCGAGTAGACCGTCGAATACGGCGTGTAGAAAGTCCAGCCGGTGTCGACCCCGCCCATGATCAGGGCATAGAGCAGGACGAGCCCGGACAGGTTGAAGACGTACCAACTGGCGAGATTGATCCGCGGAAAGGCGAGGTCGTGCGCGCCGATCATCATCGGCACCAGGAAATTGCCAAGCGTGGTTGGTATCGATGGGATGAGAAAGAACCAAACCATGATCACGCCGTGCATCGTGAACATGCGGTTGTAGAGCGAGGGCTGCAGCAGGCCCTCCGGCGTCGCCAGATGCAGGCGGATGAGCGTGGCGGCGAAACCGCCGATGAAGAAAAAGACGGTGATCGAGACCAGGAACATCATCGCGATGCGCTTATGGTCCTTGGTGAGGAGCCACGAGGCGATCGTATGTTCGTTGTCGAGATAGGTCGGCTCGACCTCAGCGGCGATCATCGCCATGGCGCGCTCCTTGAGCAAGCGATTGGATATAGGCGATCAGCTTCATCAGATCGTCCTCGCCGATCTGGCCGGAGAAATTCGGCATGATCGGCGGGTAGCCGGCGACGGTGAAGGTGCGCGGCGTGAGGATGCAATCGCGCAAATAGGCTTCGTCGGCGCGCCGCACCGACCCGTCCTGGAGATGGACCATGCTGCCGTAAACGCCCACCAGAGACGGGGCATGGACGGTGCTGTTCGCGCCGTGACAGCCGCTGCAGCCATATTGCCGGAACAAAGCTTCGCCTTGCTCGGCCAAAGATTGATGGACGCCCTGGTCGGTCAGCCATTTTTCATAGGCCGTCGGCTCCATGACGATGACTTCGCCGGTCATGGTGGCGTGCTGGTCGCCGCAATATTGGGTGCATTCGAGCCGGTAGACGCCGGTCTTGGTGGTGTTGAACCAAAGCGTTTCGTAGGTTCCTGGCACGACGTCGTGCTTGATGCGGAAGGCAGGAATGTAGAAGCTGTGAATCACGTCTTGCGAGGAGAAGACCAGCCGGATCGTCTTGCCGGCCGGAACGTGCAGCGCGTCGATCTCGCGCTGGCCGCCGGGATGCTGGAATTTCCACATCCATTGCTTGCCGACGACATAGATTTCGATGTCGCCCGGCGGCGATTGGAAGAGCCAGACATAGATGCCGGCGCCCCAGACGAAGAGGGCGAGAAACCCGATCAGAGTCGCGGTCGTCCAGCCGATCTCGATCCGCCAGGTCTTTTCCCGCAAATGGGCGCGCGAAGCTTGGCTGCCCCGCCGGTAGCGGATGCAGAAGGTCGCCATCATGAGGAAGACCGCGAGCACGGTGAGCGCCGAGACCGCGACTTCCGCGATGACCAGATTGTTGACCACGACGCCCTGCTTGGCGCTGATCAACGGCCAGAAGGGAAGCCAGTGGCGCATCGCGATCAGCCGTTGCGCCGGCGCCGGATCGCGCCGAAAAGAACGATCAAGGCGGCCATCGCCGCCAGATTGGCGAGGCTGAATGCGACGAGGATCGGCCCGTCATAGCGGCCGAGCGGCGCGCCTTCGGCATGACACAAGAGCAGAAACCGCGTCAGCGGGTCCGCCACGCGAGCTGCGGCGGCGTCGCTCAGCGCCGGCTGAAGCGCCGCCGGCGCGGGGCCGACGGTGAGCATGTAGCGACTGACCCGACCGTCGGGCGTCGCGATGACGAAACCCGCCGGATGGATATATTGATCGAGCGCGGCGTCATAGCGGTAGCGGAAGCCGATCGTCGCCGCCACGCGACGCGCCCCAGCCCCGTCGCCGGTCAGGAAATGTGCGCCCGATTTGCCGCCGGCGCGGTCGTAAAGCGCGAGATATTTCGCCTTGGCCGCCGCGGCGTCGACCGGCTTGTCGCGCGGATCGATGCTGATCGCGACGAGCTGATAGTCGCGGCCGAGTTCGAGCGGCAGCGCGCCCAGCGCGGTCGTCAGATGTTCGAGCGTGACGCCGCACAGCGTCTTGCAGCGTAGATAATCCAGAACGAGCACGACCGGCTTGCCGGTGAAGTAATTCCCAAGCGCGGCCGCCCTCCCCTGTTCGTCGGTGAACGTTTCGTTCAGCGGCAATTGCGCGCCGGGATGAGGATCGAAGGCAAGATCGGAGAAATCGTCGGCGGCGGCCGGATGGATGGCCGCTGCAAAAGCAAGCAACGCCGCGAGAATGAGGGCTGAGCGCGGGCGCATCATGGCTGCGCTTTCGGGAATCCGTCGAGCCCGCTTTTGACGATCTTCTCCATCGCCTGCTCGATCGGGATGTGGACCACGCCGTTCTTCTTATCGATCCAG
>DATGLU010000158.1:0-2559 GCA_035294045.1 Roseiarcus sp.
CCGATGCAGCGGCCGCGGCGCGCCGACAATGTGGGTGCGCATGATCGCCGCGTGGTAATGGCGGTAGACGCCGGCGAATTCGAGCGTGATCTGATCCACCGCATCGAGCCTGCGGCGCCCCGCCTTGTAGCGGCAAAGCAGCGCGTCGCCGCCGGAGCCGATGATGAATTCGTTGGCCGGATAGTCGCCGCCGGCCGAGAAAATCGCATTGTGCATCGAAGCGAGGATCGCGCCCTCGTCGGCGCCGGGCCCGATTTGCTCGATCGCCGCGTGGTCGGCGAGGTCGGAGAGGCGCGCGGCCTCGCGGACGAAGGCGAGTTCGGCGGCGGATTTCGTCACGCGCAGCGCCGGGACGAGGCGGGAAGCGTCGACAAGCTCGGCCCAGCCGGCCAGCGCGGCTTCGAGCCGGCGGCCGTTGAAATGGGTGAGGCCATAGCTGTCATATTCGACGCCGAGCCGACCCTTCGCGCCGAGATTTTCCAGCATCCGGCGAAGATCGCGGGCGGGATCGGCCTCGCCGCCGTCCTTCCAGATCCGGATATCCTTGATGTTCGAGGTGCGCTCGGCCTGGCGCAGGTCCGCCGATCGCGTCAGCAGCGCGACGCGGCCATCCGCGCCGAGATAGAGGCATTGGAAGAAGCAGAAGCCGAACGTGTCATAGCCGGTCAGCCAATACATGCTCTCCTGCGCGAAGAGCAGGAGCCCGTCCAGTTTCCGCTCGGCCATCGCCTGAAGCAGGCGGTCCTTGCGCGCCGCCATTTCGGCGGCGGAAAAATGGACGGCCATCGCTGCTCCTTGCTATTGAAGATCGATTGATTCTGGACCTGCGCAGGAACGAACCTAAGCAAATTTCACTTGGTTGACCAAGGCATGCGGTTTTTCCTCATCCCGGCCCGCTCCCGCCGGCGGGCGCGACGGCGCGCGCCCGCCGCGCCTTTCAGTCGCCCCGCGATAGCCGCGGTCGGCGACCGCGGCCACCCGGCCTCTCCCACGCGCCGCCGCGGGAAGGCGCGATGAACAAGCCGTTCGAAACGCCGCCGCGTACGGAGCCGCCAAGCGCTTCGGCGAGCCGCATCGACCGCGCCCTTCCCGGTTGGATGCGCGCTTTTGTGCGCACGCGGGAAAGCGGCCTTCTCGCGGCGGCGGTGATCATCGGAATCGCCAGCGGCTTGCTGGTCTCGGCGCTGAACATGGCGGCGCAGACGCTGCACGAATTCCTCTTCGCCATCCCACGCGGCGCTTCGCTGAGCGTGACGCGCTCGCCGGACGTTTGGCGGACGGTCGGCGCGCCGGTCCTGGGCGGCGTCGCCCTGCTCGGCCTGGCGCTTTGGGCGAAGGACCGCTTTCGCGGCCGGCTCGCCGACGCGGTCGAGGCCAACGCCTTGCGCGGCGGCCGGCTTTCGGCCGGCGGCTCAGCCTATATCGTCGCCCAGACGCTTGTCTCGAACGGCTTTGGCGCCTCGGTCGGGCTCGAAGCGGCCTATACCCAGCTTTCCAGCGCATTCTCTTCGCTGTTCGGCCGGGCCCTCGGCGCGCGGCGCGCCGATATGCGCCTGCTGGTCGGCTGCGGCGCCGCCGGCGCGATCGCCGGCGCCTTCGACGCGCCGCTCGCCGGCGCTTTCTACGCCTTCGAGGCGATTCTCGGCGCTTACACGCTCTCCTCCCTGGCGCCAGTCCTGATCAGCGCGATTCTCGCCAGCATGGTGACGCGGACCGTGCTGGCGCGGCCCGAAGCGCTGATCCACGCGCCGCTGCCGGCGCCGCTGATCGAGCTCGGCGTCCACATCATCGCCCTCGCCGTGATCGCCTCGGCCGCCAGCATCGCGCTGATGGCCGGCGTGGCGTTGCTCGAGCGCGTCTGGAGCCTGACCGGCCTGCCCGGCAAATGGCGGCCGATTTTCGGCGGCGTTCTAGTCGGCGGGCTCGGTCTCGTCGCGCCGGAAGCGCTCGGCGCCGGCCATGGCGCGCTCGGCATGAATCTGACGACGACGCCGCTGATCTCGCAAGTCGCCCTGGCGCTCGCCATCAAATGGCTGTCCTCGGCGATTTCGCTGAGCAGCGGCTTTCGCGGCGGCCTATTCTTCTGCTCGCTGCTGATCGGCGCCCTGGCCGGGCGCCTCTATGGCGAGGGCTTGGACACGATCTGGCCGGCGGCGATGATCGACCCGGCCGCCGCCTCGGTGCTCGGCATGGCCGCGGTCGGCGCCGGCGTCATCGGCTCGCCGGTGGCGATGACGTTCTTCGCGTTGGAGACGACCAACGATTTCCGCGTCACCGTCGCGGCCCTCATGTCGAGCGCGCTGACCGGCCTGATCGTCCGCGAGACGTTCGGCTATTCCTTCGCGACCTGGCGCTTCCATCTGCGCGGCGAGGCGATCCGCGGCCCGCAGGATGTCGGCTGGATGCGCGACATCAAGGCGTCGCGGCTGATGCGCAAGGATTTCCGCGCCGTCGCCGCCGACCGCACCATCGCCGCAGCGCGGGTTCTGTTCCCGGTCGGCTCGGCGCGCGAAATCCTGCTGACCGACGAGAACGAGGCTTATGCCGGCATCGTGCTGG
>DATGLU010000159.1:0-2113 GCA_035294045.1 Roseiarcus sp.
CGCGCCAGGCCGCCGCCGCTTCCGCGAGCGTCCTCGGCCTTGCTTCGATCGCGCGAATCGCCGCGGGGGTCCGCGAGAAGCGCGGCGCCGGCGCGGGTTGCGTCACGCCGTCGATCGCGACGAAGGTCTCGCGCGCTTCAAGATGCGGGTGGCGCGCCGCTTCGGCGAGCGTGAGGACGGGCGCAAAGCAGGCGTCGGTTCCTTCCAAGAGCGCGCGCCACTCCTCGCGCGTCCGCGTCTTGAACAGCGCCGCCATTCTTTCGCGCAAAGCCGGCCAGTTGGCCGGATCGTCGCGGTCAAGCGTCTCGTCAAGGCCGGTCAGCGCGCAAAGCCGGGCGTAGAAGCGCGGCTCCAGCGCGCCGATGGCGACATGCTCGCCGTCGGCGCAAGCATAAGTACGATAGAAGGGCGCGCCGCCGTCGAGCAGGTTGGCGCCGCGCGTTTCGCGCCAGCGCCCTGCCGCGCTCATTTCGGCGCACATCGCCATAAGCGAGGCGACGCCGTCGCAAATCGCGCAATCCACCACTTGCCCTTCGCCGGTCCGCCGCGCGGCGATGATCGCCGCGAGCAGGCCGACGACGAGATAAAGCGAGCCGCCACCGAAATCGCCGAGCAGGTTCAACGGCGCGATCGGCTGTTCGGGCGTTCCGATCGCGGCGAGCGCGCCGGCAAGCGCGATGTAATTGATGTCGTGACCGGCGCTGCCGGCGAGCGGGCCTGTCTGTCCCCAGCCGGTCATGCGTCCATAGACGAGCCTTGGATTGCGCTTCAGGGCGACGTCCGGGCCAAGCCCAAGACGCTCCATCACGCCAGGCCGAAACCCCTCGATCAAAGCGTCGGCGCCGTCGATCAATGACAGCGCTTCGTCGCGTTGCGCCGGATCCTTGAGATCGGCGGTCACGACAGGGCGGCCGCGCGAGAGAATGGCGCCAGGGCGGAATGGCGAAGGCTCCGGCCGGTCGATCGCGACGATCTCGGCGCCCATGTCGGCAAGCAGCATCGCGGCGAACGGGCCGGGACCGATGCTGGCGAATTCGATTATCCGGACGCCGGCCAGCGGCCCGCCTGTGCGGCCGGCGGGCGTCTTCTTCTCATCCACTCAGCGCCCCCGCTTCTTCAGCAGGCGCAGCCTAGCCCCGAATCGGCGCCCTGTCGCTCGGCGCGCCCACGCGCCAGAGCGCGATGCGGAAAATGCTCTTCGCCACATTGTCGCGATAAGGCCGCCGTCATTCAGCCGCGTTGGCGAAAGAGTACGACATGTTTCCGCCATCATCGAGCTTGCGGAATCGCGACGACGCGGCATTCACGCCGCGTTCAGGGTTGATCATGCTTCCTTTTGCTGGTTTTCGCCATGTCGGAACGAGCGAAAATTCGCTTTGGTTTCTTAAATTCAATGAGCGCCGCTCGCTGGAGGAACGATAAGCAGTCGCGCTTCGCCGATCCGACTGGAAGCGAGCGCCGCGCCCTTGGTGAGCAATGGCCAACAGAAAGGATCGCCAATGAAACCGAATTCTCTCTCTTGCGCCGCGCGCGCGTCGTTCGCGGCGGCGCTTCTTGGCGCCGTCTGCCTTGTCGGCTCGCCCGCTTTCGCGCAGGAGGAGGTTTGCACGCCGCCAACCGTTGTCGATCAACCGCCGCCGCCTCTGCCGGACTACGATCAGCCGCCGATTCCCGCGCCGGGCTATATCTGGTCGCCGGGTTATTGGGCCTGGGATTCGGATGAGAGCGACTATTACTGGGTGCCGGGCACCTGGACCGAGCCGCCGCGACCGGGCCTGCTCTGGACGCCGGGCTATTGGGCGTGGGTCGCCGGCGCCTATGTCTTTCATGCCGGCTATTGGGGGCCGCGCGTCGGCTATTATGGCGGCATCCATTACGGCTACGGCTATACCGGCGAGGGCTATGAAGGCGGTCGCTGGGAGCACGGCACGTTCTTCTACAATCGTACCGTCAACAATATCGGCAACGTGACGATCCGTAACGTCTACGAGAAGAAGATCGTCATCAACAACACGACGACCAATGTCAGCTACAATGGCGGCAAAGGCGGCGTCGAGGTCAAGCCGACGGCTGAGGACAAGGCCTATGAGCGCCAGCCGCATTTCGCGCCGAC
>DATGLU010000160.1:0-6922 GCA_035294045.1 Roseiarcus sp.
TTCGCCAAGGGGCTTGTTGGCGCGATCCCCGTCCGCCGCGGCCTTGCGCCACCCGGTTATGACCGGCGAGGTCGCGCGTTAACGTCAAATTGACCATGCCCGCACTCGCCAGAATGTCCAAGACCGCCTCGCCTTGCGTCGCGCCGATTTCCAGGAAGAAGCCTCCCTGCGGCGCAAGAAGGCGACCGAGCGAGCCGGCGATGGCGCGATAGGCGTCGAGCCCGTCCGCGCCGCCGTCAAGCGCCAAAAGCGGATCGTGGCGGCGGACTTCCGGCGAAAGACAATCAATCTCCCCTCGCGCAATGTATGGCGGGTTCGAAACGACAAGATCGAAACGTTCGGCGAGCGCATCGCCCCAATGGCCGACGACGACGCTCGATCGCGCCGTCAGGCCCTGAGCCGCGAGATTGTCCCTTGCGAGAACCGCCGCTTTCGGGGAAACCTCGACCGCAACGCCCGTCGCGTTCGGCAATTCGCTGAGCAGCGCGCAAAGGATCGCGCCGGAGCCTGCGCCGAGATCGACAATCCGCAGCTCTTCGCTGCGACGCGAGGCGACAGCAGCGAGCGCGGCCTCGACGAGGGTCTCAGTCTCGGGCCGCGGATCGAGTACGTCCGCCGTCAGAGCCAGCCGCAAGCCCCAGAACTCGCGCGTTCCAAGAATGCGCGAGACCGGCTCGCGGGCGATCCGCCGCGCCGCCAAGGCGTGAAGGCGAGTCAGTACGACCTCGTCAAGAGCCATATCGGGTTCGCGAATCAAATCTTCGCGCCGCAGGCCCGCCGCGGCCGCGACAAGCAGCCGGGCGTCGAGCGCGGGGCTTTCAATTCCAGCCTCGGTCAAGGCGGCGCGAAGCGCCTGCAGCGCCTCGCCCCGGGTCGCCCCGCACGGCGGCGCGAATGCGGTCACTGCAACGCGCCGTGGCAATGCTTGTACTTCTTGCCGGAGCCGCAGGGACAGGGCTCGTTGCGGCCGACCTTGCCCCATGTGGAGCGGTCGGCCGGATCGCGCTCGCTCGCCGCCAAGACCGGCGCGGCCGAGGCCGCGGCGAGCGCGGTCGCCGAAAATTCGCCCGCCGCAATGCGCTCATTGACCGCCGCAAAATCGTCCTCGCCGCCATTCGGATCGGGATGCTGGAACTGCATCGGCGGCGGCTCGGGCGCCTGGAAGCGGATTTCGACGCGCATCATTTGCGCCGTCACCGCCTCGTGCCAGCGCTCGATCAGGCCTTTGAACAGTTCGAACGCTTCGGATTTGTATTCGTTGAGCGGATCGCGCTGCGCCATGCCGCGCCAACCGATGACCTGGCGCAAATGATCGAGCGTGACGAGATGCTCGCGCCAGAGATGATCGAGCGTTTGCAGCGTTACCTGCTTTTCGACGTAACGCATCGCCTCGGGCGTGTTGCGCGCGACGCGCTCGGCATAGGCTTCGTCGGCGGCCTTGTGAATCCGCTCGGCGATCTCCTCGTCCGCAATCCCCTCCTCTTTCGCCCAATCGACGATCGGCAGATCGAGATTGAGCAGCGCCTGCGCCTGGCTCTTCAGGCCGGCCACGTCCCAAGCTTCGGGATAGGCGTCGGGCGGAATATGCTTGGCCACCAAATCGTCGACGACATTGTCGCGCATCTCGGCGATGGTCGCTTCGAGGGAATCCTGCGCCATCATCTTGCGCCGGTCCTCGAAAATGACCTTGCGCTGGTCGTTCATCACGTTGTCGAACTTCAAGATGTTCTTGCGGATATCGAAGTTGCGCGCCTCGACCTTCTGTTGCGCCTTCTCCAGCGCCTTGTTGATCCAGCGATGGACGATCGCCTCGTCCTCCTTGATGCCGAGGCCCTTGAGCATCGCGTCCATGCGCTCGGAGCCGAAAATGCGCATCAGGTCATCTTGCAGCGACAGGAAGAACTTCGATCGGCCCGGATCGCCCTGCCGGCCGGAGCGGCCGCGCAACTGGTTATCGATGCGCCGGCTCTCGTGCCGCTCGGTGCCGACGATGTAGAGGCCGCCGGCGTCGATCGCCTTTTGCTTGAAAGCCGCGACCTCCTCGCGGATCGCCGCTTCCTTCGCGTCGCGCTCTGGGCCCGGCGGCAAAGCCGAGCATTCCTGCGCGACGCGCATCTCGACATTGCCGCCAAGCTGAATGTCGGTGCCGCGGCCGGCCATATTGGTGGCGATGGTGATCGCGCCGGGCACGCCGGCTTCGGCGACGATGTAGGCTTCCTGCTCGTGAAAGCGCGCGTTCAGCACGGCGAAGCGCTTGGACGGCTTGCCGATCCTGGCCGCCGCATAGAGTTCGAGCAAAGCGTCAGGCTTGGTGAAATCGATCTTCCGATAGTCGTGCTGCTCGAGATAGTCGGCGAGCTGCTCCGATTTCTCGATCGACGTGGTGCCGACCAGCATCGGCTGCATGTCGACATTGGCCGCCTCGATCTCGCGCAAGATCGCGCGCAGCTTCTCATTGGCGGTGCGATAGACTTCGTCGTCCTCGTCCTTGCGGCAGACCGGCCGGTTGGTCGGGACCTCGACGACGTCGAGCTTGTAGATTTCCGCGAATTCGTCGGCTTCCGTGGCGGCGGTGCCGGTCATGCCGGCGAGCTTCTTGTAGAGGCGGAAATAGTTCTGGAAGGTGATCGAAGCGAGGGTGACGTTTTCCGGCTGGACCGTGACATGCTCCTTGGCTTCCAGCGCCTGGTGCAGCCCTTCCGAATAGCGCCGGCCCGGCATCATGCGGCCGGTGAATTCGTCGATGATGACGACTTCGTCGTTGCGGACGATATAGTCCTTGTCGCGCTGGAACAGCTTATGGGCGCGCAGGGCCTGATTGACGTGATGGACCAGCGTGACGCTTGAAGATTCGTAGAGCGCGCCCTCTTCTTTCAGCAGGCCCGCTTCGCGCAGCAGAGCTTCGACATGCTCGTTGCCGGCTTCGGTCAGGTTGACGGTGCGCTGCTTCTCGTCGACCTCGTAATCAGCCTTGACGAGGCGCGGAATCAGCGTGTTGACCTGGTTGTAGAGATCGGACTTGTCGTCGGACGGGCCGGAAATGATCAGCGGCGTGCGGGCTTCGTCGACTAGGATCGAGTCGACCTCGTCGACGATCGCGAAATGATGGCCGCGCTGCACCATGTCGGCCATGTCGTATTTCATATTGTCGCGCAAATAGTCGAAGCCGAATTCGTTATTGGTGCCGTAGGTGATGTCGGCGGCGTAGGATTCGCGGCGCTCGGCGTCGTCGAGCCCGTGGACGATGACGCCGACCTTCATGCCGAGGAAACGGTAGATCTGGCCCATCCAATCGGCGTCGCGGCGGGCGAGGTAGTCGTTGACGGTGACGACATGCACGCCCTTGCCGGCGAGCGCGTTGAGATAGACCGGAAGCGTTGCGACCAAAGTCTTGCCTTCGCCGGTGCGCATCTCGGCGATGCCGCCCTCGTGCAACACCATGCCGCCGATCAATTGCACGTCGAAATGGCGCTGCTTGAGCGTGCGCTTGGCCGCTTCGCGGACCGCGGCGAAAGCTTGCGGCAGCAAATCGTCGAGGGTCTTTCCGGCCTCGAGCGCGGCGCGGAATTCCGCCGTCTTGCCGGCGAGATCGGAGTCGCTCAGCGCTGCGAATTCCGGCTCCAATGCGTTGACCGCCGCGACGCGCGGCCGATAGCTCTTCAAACGCCGATCGTTGGCGGAGCCAAAAACCTTCTTCAGCACAGAGCTGATCATTTAAGGGGCCTTTCCGTCCCGGCGACGAAGCGCGGACGCATTCTTAAAACAGCCGTTCGACCTTAACGTTGCGCGCATGAACGGGCGATGTCTCTTTGACTTCAATCGGTCCTGCTGACGCCGGCGCCGCACGCGCAGCGCTCCGGCCGGCGCGTCAATGCATCCCGCCGCTGTCCTTGAACCCGGCGCCCGCTCCATCGGGCCGACGACCATAGGAAAGCGCGCTCAAAACCGAGCCCGCGCAGACGGCTTCGCGCAACCCTGAGATAGGCAGCCCCGGCGCCCTTGTCAATGCAGCCAAATCCGCCGCGCCGCCCGCTGCGAGAGCGCGGCGACCGCGCAAAATCCGCGGCGCCGGCTCGCCAGGAGGAGCGCTCAATGGCGGACTTTGTCTTCGACAATTCTCCGCGCGGCTTGAAAAGCCGCGTCCACGTTCAACCGCGTCGAATCGAGCAAGACGGCGTCCGGCGCTGGTTTCAGCGGGGCGGCGTCGCGCCCGGAATCGCGGGCGTCGCGCTTGAGGATTTCACTCAGGATCGTTGCATAATCGAATTTCTCGCCGCGCGCGGCAAGCTCCAGAGCGCGCCGTTGGGCGCGCGCCTCCGGGCTGGCGACAACGAAAATTTTCACGTCCGCGTTAGGGCAAATTACCGTCCCGATGTCCCGGCCGTCGAGAACCGCGCCGCCGGGCCGGGCGGCGAAACCGCGCTGGGCGGCGATCAGAGCCTGGCGGACCGACGGCATGGCGGCGACGATCGAGGCCGCCTCGCCCATCTCGCGGCGGCGCAGCCGCTCCTCGTCGAAATCCGTCAAAGCGAGGCCGCGCGCCGCCGCCACCGCCGCGTCCACGTCCTGGAGATCGCGATCGTGATCGATCAGCGCCGCCGCGGTCGCCCGATAGAGCAAGCCGGTGTCGAGATGCGGCAGGCGGTAATGGGCCGCGAGGCGGCGCGCCAGCGTCCCCTTGCCGGAGGCCGCCGGGCCGTCGATTGCGATAATCATCCTCATTCGGTCCCAGCGGAGCCGAAGGCGCTCTTAAAGCCTGGCGACGTGTCTGTCACGGCCCAGTGGTTTACGAGCGGAACGCCGCGCCCAAGGTTCAGCCGAACTGCGCGCCGAGGCTCGTCATCAGCGGCTGAAAGGTCGGAAAGCTGGTCGCGATCATTCGCGAATCGTCGATCGCCATCGGCTTTCGCGAGGCGAGGCCCATAATAAGAAAGCTCATCGCAATGCGGTGGTCGAGCTGGGTGGCGACCAAGCCGCCGCCCGGCGCTTCGCCTTTGCCCCGGACGACGAGATCGTCGCCCTCGATCGCGTGCGAGACGCCCGCCGCAGCGAGGCCCGCGGCGACGGCGGCCAGCCGGTCGGATTCCTTGACCCTCAGCTCGTGCAAGCCGCGCATCCGCGTCTCGCCCTCGGCGAAAGCGGCGGCGACGGCGAGGATCGGATATTCGTCGATCATCGAGGGCGCGCGCCCGGCCGGAACGTCGACGCCGGTCAAGGGACCGGCGCGGACGCGCAGATCGGCGACCTCCTCGCCGCCCTCGACCCGGCGGTCGAGCGTCTCGATCCGCCCGCCCATTTCAATCAGCGTCGCGATCAGGCCGGTCCGCAGCGGATTCATCATTACGCCTTCGACGACAATGTCCGAGCCCGGCGTGATCAGAGCGGCGACGATCGGAAACGCGGCCGAGGACGGGTCGGCCGGCACGACGACCGGCGCCGGGCGCAATTCCGGCCGGCCTTTCAGCGTGATCCTGCGGCCGCTCTCGCCCTCGGCGGCGACCGCGACTTCGGCCCCGAAATGGCAGAGCATCTTTTCGGTGTGATCGCGCGAGGCTTCGCTTTCGATGACAATCGTCTCGCCCGGCGCATTGAGGCCGGCGAGCAGCACCGCGGATTTGATCTGGGCCGAGGCGACCGGCGTGCGATAGACGATCGGCGTCGGCCCGCTGGTTCCCTTGATGACGAGCGGGCAGCGTCCGCCCTCGGCTTGCTCGAGAATTTCGACGCCCATCAGCGCCAAAGGATCGAGGATGCGGCGCATCGGCCGCTTGCGCAGCGACGCGTCGCCGTCGAACCGGGCGGTGACGCCATGCCCGCCGACGACGCCCATCATCAAGCGCGCGCCGGTCCCGGCATTGCCAAAATCGAGCGTCTCCTCGGGCGGCAGGATCGAGCCGATGCCGAGCCCGTTGACGCGCCAGCGGCCCTCGCCGAGGCGCTCGATGCGCGCCCCGAGCGCCTTGCAGGCCTCTCCCGTGCGCAGCACGTCGTCGCCTTCCAGCAAGCCGCTGATTTCCGTCGTCCCGACGGTCAACAAGCCGAAGATGAAGGCGCGGTGCGAGATCGATTTGTCGCCCGGAGGGCGCAGGCGGCCTTTCAGGGCGCCTGAGCGCGAGGCGGTCAACGGGCTCGGCGCATCATGCGGAGAATGAGACAAATTCGCGCCTTTCAAGCGGCGGAGCGCGGGATTTGCGGGCTCCTATCATCGCCGACGACGCCTGTCGACAAGATCGGCCGCGTTGCGCCGAAAGCGCATTGACAGGAGAATAGCGGGCGACTAACCGGGGCGCCCGAATGCGGCGCATCATGGCGCCCGCCTCTATGAACAGGGATTTTACGCAGTGGCGAAACCCGAGCTCGGCGGCAAGCGTCAATGTCAGAATTGCGGCGCCAAATTCTTCGACCTCAATCGCGACCCGATCGTCTGCCCAAAATGCGGAACGGTCTTCCAGGGCGCGCCGGCGCGCGCGCAGGCGGCTGAAGCCAAGGCGGAGGAAGCCGACGAACCCGCCGCGCCGGCCGACGCCGAGTTGATCTCGCTCGAAGACGCCGAGGCGCCGGAGGAAAAGGCGGCCGTGGCGATCGACGACGATGTCGAGGTGGAAGACGACGGCGCCGCCGAGGACACGTTCCTGGAAGAAGAGGAAGAAGAGGACGACGACGTTTCGGGCCTGATCGACGGCGACATCGCCAATGACGAGGAGCCCTGAGCGCCGACTTTCAGGCTTGGCGGCTTTCGCGCTTCTTAAGCTCTTGTGAGCGGGCGGCTTTTGAGTCTATACAGCCGCCCTCGCCTCGGACGCCGGCCCAACCGGCGCCCTCTGCTGCAGGAAAGGTTCGGGGCCATAGCTCAGTTGGGAGAGCGCTTCAATGGCATTGAAGAGGTCGTCGGTTCGATTCCGTCTGGCTCCACCAAACAAAT
>DATGLU010000161.1:0-7188 GCA_035294045.1 Roseiarcus sp.
CGAGGGGCCGTTCATTGATCCGCGCCGCAAGGGCGCGCATCCGCCGGAATGGATCCGTCCGATGCGCGAGAGCGACGCTGCGGCGCTGATCGCGGCGCGCAGCGGGACAATGGTCGTCACGCTCGCCCCGACGTCCGCGTCGAACGAGCGCATCACGCAATTGGCGAAGAGCGGCGTCGTCGTGAGTCTCGGCCATTCCGACGCGAGCGCCGAGGAGGCGCGCGCGGCTTTTGATGCGGGCGCGACGGCCGTCACCCATCTTTTCAACGCGATGAGCCAGCTCGCCCATCGCGCGCCCGGCGTCGTCGGCGCGGCGCTTTCCGATCCGCGCGTCGTCTGCGGCTTCATCGCCGACGGCTATCACGTCCATGAGGCGGCGACGCGCGTCGCCTTCAAGGCGAAAGGCGCAAACGGAATCGCGCTCGTCTCGGACGCGATGCCGCCGGCCGCCGGCGGCCCGCAAATCTACGAATTGAACGGCCGCTGCGTCACGCAACGAGGGCTGAGGCTGACGCTCGACGATGGGACGCTGGCCGGCGCGGCGATCACGATGCTGGACGCCGTGCGCTACGTCCATCAAACGATCGGGGTCGATCTCGCCGATGCGCTGGCCATGGCGACGGCGACGCCGGCGCGCCTGCTGAGGATCGATGATCGCTACGGCCGGCTGAAGCCCGGTTCCCGCGCCGATCTGGTTCATTTGAGCGACGACTTGAGCTTAGAGGGCGTTTGGGTCGGCGGCGCGGAGAACCCCCTCGCCCCGCGCAGCGGGGAGAGGGTGGCCGCGAAGCGGCCGGGTGAGGGGCTGCGCTGAGCGTCGTGATTAGCGACTCAAAAGTGCGTACCTTTCGAGTCCTGCGCGGCCCCTCATCCGGCGCTTCGCGCCACCTTCTCCCCGCGAAGCGGGAAGAAGGGCAAGCTCAAAACTCCTCCCACGCTTCCGCCGCGACGCCCGCCAGCGCTTGCACGCGCGCTTCGTCGCTCGCCAGCTCGGCCGCCGGCCCCGCATGGACGATCGCTCCGTCGTCGATGACATAGGCGTAATCGGCGATCGCCAATGTCATATGCGCGTTCTGCTCGACGAGCAGAACCGAGAGGCCCTCTTCGCGCATCGCCGAGACGACGCGGAACACTTCCTTGACGATCAGCGGGGCGAGGCCTTGCGACGGCTCATCAAGCAGCAGCAGCTTGGGATTGAGCAGCAAGGCGCGGGCGATGGCGAGCATTTCCTGCTCGCCGCCCGACAATTGTCGGCCGCGATTGCGCCGGCGCTCGGCAAGCCTCGGGAACAGCGCGTAGATGCGGGCGATGGTCCACGGACCCTCGCGCTCGATCGGCACCTTCAGATTTTCCTCGACGCTGAGATTAGGAAAGATGCGTCGCCCTTCCGGCACATAGCCGACGCCCAAGCCGGCGATGCGGAAAGGCGGCCAATGCGTCACGTCCTCACCGAATATGATCACCTTGCCGGCGCGCGGCGGCGTTAAGCCGATCAAGCTGCGCAGAGTCGTCGTCTTCCCCGCGCCGTTGCGGCCGAGCAGCGCGGTGATCTTGCCTTCGGCGACCTCCAGCCCAACGCCGCGCAGGATGTGACTCTTGCCGTAGTAGGTATGCAGCCCCTCGGCGATCAGCGCCGCGCTCATGCGGCCTCTCCGAGATAGGCCGCCTGCACGGCGGAATTGGCGGCGATCTCGGCCGGCGCGCCTTCGGCGAGAAGCCTACCCTGGTCGAGGACGGTGATCCTCTCGGCGAGATTGAAGACGACGCGCATGTCATGCTCGATCAGGACGATTGAAAGATCGCCGCGCCGATGAAGGGCGCGGACGAGCTTGCTCACGGCGTAGGTTTCCTGGTCGCCCATGCCGGCGGTCGGCTCGTCGAGCAGCAAGAGGCGCGGCTGCAAGGTCAAGGCGGTGGCGATTTCGACGATGCGCTGATCGCCATGCGCGAGTTGGCCGACCAGGCGATGGGCCTTCGACGCCAAGCCGGCAATGTCGAGAATCTCCTCGACTTTGCGCTGGATCGCTGCGCGCTCGGCGCGACTGATCCAAGGCCGCAGCGCATAGCCGGCGGCGATTTCCGCGCCGATGCGTAAATTTTCATGAATCGGCAGTTCCGGGAAGATTTCGGTGATTTGGAACGTCCGCGCCATGCCGAGCTCGACGCGGCGATGGGCGGCGACCAGGGTCACGTCGCGGCCGTCGAACAGGATGCGTCCGCTGGTCGGCGGAAAGAAGCCGCTGAGCAGATTGAAGAAGGTCGTCTTGCCGGCGCCGTTCGGGCCGATAATGGCGCGGAGCTCGCCGCGCGGGACGGCGAGCGATACGTCGCGCACGGCGATGAGGTCGCCGAAGCGCTTGCTCACCGAATCGACTTTGAGAATGGCGCCCGTCGGCTCGGCTTCGCTTGCGCCGCTCGCCCCTCCTTCGCCGCTCATGCCGCGGCCCGCTTGCCGATAAAGCCGAGCAGGCCGCGCGGGAAAAACAGGACGACGAGGACGAAGAGCAATCCGACAAAGGACATCCAATTCACCGTGACGCTGGAAAGATAGTCCTGCACCACGACGAACACGACCGCGCCGAGAAGCGGGCCCCAGAAATTGCGCATGCCGCCCATCACCGCCATCATCACGAAATCGCCGGATTGGCTATAATGCAGGCCGCGCGGATCGGCGAAATTGTTGACGAGGGCGTAGAGCGCGCCGGCGAAGCCGATGAAGAAGCAGGAAAGAGTGAAGGCGATCCAGATGTGGCGCTCGACGGCCAGACCCAAGAATCGCGCGCGCCGCTCGTTCTCGCGAATGGCGATCATGGCGCGGCCGAAAGGCGAGCGAAGGACGAAGCCCATGATCGCGACGAGCAGCGCGAAGCAGACAAGCACGAAATAGTAGAAGGCGGTTTCGTTCGAGAGAATGTCGATCCGGGTGAAGCCGAGATCGAGCGGCTGGCGGGAAAAGCCGCGCAGCCCGTCATCGCCCCCGGTCAGCGAGCTCCATTGGAAGGCGATGTAGTACAGAACCTGGCCGAAGGCGATCGTCACCATCGCGAAATAGACGCCGCGCCGGCGCACGATCAGCAGGCCGAGCAGCGCGCCGGCGATGCCGCCGAGCAGCGTGCCGCAAACGAGCGAAAGCGGCGTGCTCGGCGCGAGGAATTTCAGAGCGAAGCCGGCGCCATAGGCGCCGAGGCCGAAATACGCGGCATGGCCGAAGGAAAGGACGCCGGTAAAGCCGAGCAGGAAATTGACCGACATCGCCGCCAGCGCCAGAACCAGAACGCGGTCGCCAAGCGCGGTATAGCCGCCGACGAGCGGCGTCCAGAACGGCGCCGCGACGAGCAGAAGCCAAATCGCGGCGAGCCCGGCGAGCTTTCGCGTCTCGACCGTCATGTCAGCATGCCCTCTTCGCCGAATAGGCCGCGCGGCCGGAGCAACAGGATCAGCGCCATCAGTACGTAGATCACCGCCTCGCTGGCGGCGGGCGCGAAGACCGCGGTCAGGCCCGAGGCGACGCCGATCAGCAGGCCGCCGATCAACGTGCCGGTCAGGCTGCCGACCCCGCCGACAATGATGGCGACGAAGCTCGGCATCAAAAGCCCTGTTCCCATTGTCGGCTCGAGGCCGAGCTGTCCCGCCGCAAGCACGCCGCTGAGGCCGGCGAGAAATACGCCCGCCGCGAAATTGAGCGAGCGCAAGGCTTGGACATTGACGCCGAGCGCCGCCACCGTTTCGAGATCGAGCGTGCCGGCGCGGATGCGCAAGCCGAGCCGCGTATAGCGGAGGATCGCAAACAGCGCCGCGACGACGACGATCGCGGCGGCCACCATGAACAGGCGATAGCCGGTGATGAAGAAGAATTGCATGCTCAACGGGCGCGCCAGCATGGCCGGCACGGTGACCGGCTTGCCCTGGGCCCCCCAGATGAAGCGCGTCCCGTCCTCGATGATGAAGGCGAGGCCGAAGGTCAGCAAAAGGCTGTAGAGCGGATCGCGGCCATAGAGCGGGCGGATCAAAATCCGCTCGACGAAGAAGCCGATCACGGCGGTGAGCGGCGGGGCGATGAGCAACGCGCCCCAGAAGCCGACATAAGGCGTCACCGCATAGGCGATATAGCCGCCGATGACGAGAAAGCCGCCATGGGCGAAATTGATCACGTTGCTCAAATTAAGAATGAGCGACAGGCCAAGCGCCATCAGCACGTAGAAGGCGCCGATGATCAGGCCATTCGTGACGTTGAAGAGCAGGAGTTGCGTCATGCTCCGGTCAAGCCGGCCATTGCACTTTGCAGCCGGTCTGATCGACCGGCAAGGCCGTCTCGTCGCCGGCGACCACCTTGTCGACTCGGAACAGGTCCTCCGGATCGTCCTTGCCTTGCGCCAGCGCCTCGCCGATGAAGGCCGAGCTCATCAATTGATGATCGCCGGCGCGGTAATAGCATTTGTTGGGCTGCAGCTTGACGTCGGGCGGCAATTCGAAATTGGCGAGAGCCTGGGCCAGCTTCAGCGAATCGATCGACTTCTGCTGATTGGCGACCTCGGCCAGGGTTTGCACGGACGTATAGCCGAACCAGTGGCGCGCCGTCGGCACCTTGCCGTTGTTCACCTTGCGGATGTCGGCGACGAATTGATCGACGCCGGGAACGCCGGGCTGCTTCCAGTACCATTCGAACATCCAGATGCCGATCCGCGCTTCCGGCGGCATGGCTTCGAGCGATTCGAGCTCCTGCTGAAGGCCGGCGATGTGAACCTGCGTGTTGAGGCCGAACTGGACAATCTGCTTCAGGCAATTGACCATGTCCGAGCCTTGGACCAGAACGAGGATCACGTCCGGATTGGCGGCGCGCGCCTTGATCAGGTAGGCGGAGAAATCGGTCGTGCCGAGCGGCGTCAGCTCGTTGCCGGTCATGGTTCCACCGAGCTTGGTCAGATCGGCGAGGGCGGCCTGCTGGAGCGTATGGCCGAAGGCGTAGTCGGGCGTGATGAAATGCCATTTCTTGCCGTACTGCTTGAACAGGGTCCCGCAGACCGAATTCGCCTCCATGCTGGTCGCGTGGCACACCCGATAGGTGTTCCACTTGCAATCCTTCCCGGTGATCGTGTCGGTATGGCCGCCCGAGACGATGTGCAGGACCTTCTTTTCGTTGGCGACCTGGGAGATGGCCTGGGCGATGGCCGAGTTGACGTCGCCGATGATGAAGCTGACCTCGTCGCGCTCGATCAGCTTGCGCGCCTTCTGCACGCCAGTGCCGACATCGTTCGCCGAATCCTCGACGAGCAGTTCGACCGGCCGGCCGATCACGCCGCCTTTGGCGTTGATCCGCGAGACGGCGAGCCTGGCGCCGATCACCTCGTTCTGCGCCGGGGCGGCGTAGACGCCGGTTAAGGGATCGACCAGGCCGATCTTGATTGGCGTTTCGCCGCGCGCGGCGATGATCGCGGGAGAAGCGACGGCGAATCCGCCAAGAGCAGCCGCGCCTTTGAGAACCGCGCGACGATCGAGCCGGCCGCGTTCAAGCATCAACGCCATGACATTCCTCCCGCCGATTCTTGATCTTTTGACAGGCGATGCGTCTCGCGTCGCCTGACTCCGATATTGCGCCCGAAAACGCCGCGCTCGCAAGAGTCGCGCCGCCGGCAAGGCATTCGTCCAATCGTGGCGGCGCGCCCGAGACCAGGCGCTGCGCCGCGCGCCCTGAGCTTCCCACGGAGGCTCGGCTGCCGCGCTCGTGCGGCCATTTGGCGCAATCATTCCTTAGTCGTAATGAAGCTTGATTTTGGACATTTGATTGTCTAGAGAGACAAATGTCTCAACACGCGTTGGCCATCCGAACTGACCATGCCGAAAACCCTTCATATTGATCCAACCGCCTACGCAAAACCGGGGAGGCTCGCTTTTCCGGACGTGCCCATCCGGGCCTATGTGCGTTCTCTGCGCGAGGAGCGTGCAAGGCGCGGCGATCAGGTCCTGCGCGACGTCTTGCGCCACATGATGGTGGTGCGAGAGTTTGAGTCCATGCTCGGCGCGTTCAAGGCCAAGGGCGCGTACCAGGACATTGCCTACGCCTATAGAGGACCGGCGCATCTTTCGATCGGCCAGGAGGCCGCCGCGGTCGGCCAAGCGCTTGCCTTGCGGCCGGAGGATCACATTTTTGGCAGTCATCGCAGCCATGGCGAATTCATCGCCAAAGGCCTCGCCGCGATTTCGCGGCTCGAACCGTCCGAGCTTGCCGCGATTATGACTGCGCATCAGGGCGGCGCCTTGCTCCGTACCGTCGAAAAGAACCTGCCAAGCAATTCGGCCGAGGGTCTGGCCGAGAATTTTCTCCTGCTCGGCCTGCTCGCCGAGATTTTCATGCGAGGCAACGGCTTCAATGCCGGGATGGGCGGCAGCATGCACGCCTTCTTCCCGCCTTTCGGCGTCTATCCTAATAACGCGATTGTCGGCGCCTCGGCCGGGATCGCGACCGGCGCGGCTTTGTGGAAGAAGATCAGCGGCGAAGGCGGCATCGCCGTCGCCAATGGCGGCGACGGCTCGACCGGCTGCGGACCGGTCTGGGAAGCGATGAATTTTTCCGCCATGGCGCAGTTCCGCACGCTATGGGCGGACGGCAATAAGGGCGCGCCGCCGATCCTCTTCTTCTTCAACAACAATTTCTACGCGATGGGCGGCCAGACGATCGGCGAGACGATGGGATGGGATCGGCTGTCGCGCATCGCCGCAGCGGTAAATCCAGAAGCCATGCATGCCGAGACCGTGGATGGCGGCGATCCGCTCGCCGTCGCCGACGCGGTCGAGCGCAAGCGCGAAATCCTGCTCGCCGGCCAGGGCCCGGCTCTGCTCGATGTCGAATGCTATCGCTCGGGCGGGCACTCGACCACGGACGCCAATGTCTATCGCAGTCGCGAGGAGCTCGCCGCCTGGCAGGCGCATGATCCGATCGCCACCTATCGCGCGAAATTGATCGAGGCCGGGCTGATCGCCGCGGCCGATGCCGAGGCGATGCAGGAAGCGGCGCGCGCCCAAATCCGGGCGGTCACCGCGGCCGCCGTCGACCCTGCGATCTCGCCGATCATCAATATCCGCGCCAAGCCGACGCTGATCGGCGCTTTGATGTTCTCGAACGAAAAGATCGCGCCGCCTTCGGGCGAAGCAGCGCTTTTGAAAGCGCCGGAAGAGACCGCGCGGCTGCGC
>DATGLU010000162.1:0-3071 GCA_035294045.1 Roseiarcus sp.
CGGATTACGAATTCGGCCGCGGCGAGCCGGCCAAGGCGCTGAACCAGGCGCCGCATCGCCTCGCCGGTCAGTTCTATATCGGCGGCCAGGAGCATTTCTATCTCGAAGGCCAGGCGGCTTTGGCCATTCCCGGCGAAGGCCGCGAATTCGTCGTCCATTCCTCGACGCAGGACCCGACCGAGGTGCAGCACATTGTCGGCCGCGTCCTCGGCATTCCCGACGCTTTCATCACCGTCGAGACGCGGCGCATGGGCGGCGGCTTCGGCGGCAAGGAGAGCCAGGCCTGCCAATGGGCGGCGCTCGCCGCGCTCGCCGCCTATCGCACCGGCCGCCCTTGCAAGATCAGGCTCGATCGCGACGACGATTTCGCCGTCACCGGCAAGCGCCATGATTTCCGCTCCGACTGGCGCGTCGGCTATGACGACAAGGGCGCCATCTCGGCGTATGAGGTCGTGCTCAACGCGCGCTGCGGCTGCTCGGTGGATTTGTCCCTCGGCGTCGTCGATCGCGCCATGTTCCACGCCGCCAATTCCTATTGGCTGCCCGACGTGCGCATCGCCTCCAAAAGGCTGAAGTCCAACACCGTCTCCAACACCGCCTTCCGTGGCTTTGGCGGGCCGCAGGGCATGGTGACGATCGAGCGGGTGATGGACGCCATCGCCCATGAGCGCGGCCTCGACCCGCTCGACGTGCGCAAGGCCAATTTCTATCGCCCCGGCTTCGACAAGACGCCCTTCGGCCAGACGGTCG
This sequence comes from Roseiarcus sp., assembly GCA_035294045.1. Lineage (GTDB taxonomy): Bacteria > Pseudomonadota > Alphaproteobacteria > Rhizobiales > Beijerinckiaceae > Roseiarcus. Next base: position 751 of record DATGLU010000162.1, read on the forward strand.
AAGACCCGGAGACCCTTAAAGCGATTGTTGAGGAATTGGAGCAAAGCTGCGATTATCGCGGGCGGCGCCAGGAAATCGCCGCGTTCAACGCGAAGAACCAAATCATCAAGCGCGGCATCGCGCTGACGCCGGTCAAGTTCGGCATTTCCTTCACCCTGATCCATCTCAACCAGGCCGGCGCGCTGATCCACGTCTATTCGGACGGCTCGATCCATCTGAACCATGGCGGCACCGAAATGGGGCAGGGGCTGTTCACCAAGGTCGCCCAGGTGGTGGCCGAGGAATTCGGCGTGCCGCTCGATTACGTGCGGATCACTGCAACGAACACCGCCAAGGTGCCGAACGCGTCGCCGACCGCCGCCTCGGCCGGAACCGACCTCAACGGCATGGCCGCGCGGATCGCGGCGCGCGAGATCAAGCAGCGGATGATCGAATTCGCCGCCTCGCAATGGGAGGTCGAGAAGGACAAGGTCGAGTTCCGCGACGGGCTGGTCTTTATCGGCAACAAGTCGGTCTCCTTCGCCGAGCTCGCCAAGACCTGCCGGGTCAATCGCGTCCAGCTCTCCTCGGCTGGCTACTACAAGACGCCGGAAATCCACTGGGACCGGGAGAAGGCGACCGGCCGGCCCTTCCTCTATTTCGCCTACGGCGCGTCCTGCTCGGAAGTGGCGATCGACACGCTGACCGGCGAGATGAAAGTGCTGCGGGTCGACGCGCTGCATGATGTCGGCTCGTCGATCAACCCGGCGATCGATCTCGGCCAGGTCGAGGGCGGCTTCGTCCAGGGCATGGGCTGGCTGACGACCGAGGAGCTGGTCTTCGATCCCAAGGGCCGGCTCGCCACCCACGCGCCGGCGACCTACAAAATCCCCGTCGCCTCGGACGTGCCCGAGCATTTCAACATCCGCCTCCACTTGAGCCCGAACAAGATGGCGACCATCTATCGCTCGAAGGCGGTCGGCGAGCCGCCGCTGATGCTGCCGATCTCGGTTTGGTGCGCGGTCAACGACGCCGTGCATTCGCTCAAACCGGGCTCGCAGCCGCAGCTTCGCGCGCCGGCGACGCCCGAGGCGATTCTCGATGCGATACAGTCGCTTGGACTGTGAGTGTTGAAGTTGTAGTTTTAGGTTAGGAGTGAGAGTCGTCATTGCGAGCGAAGCGAAGCAATCCATTCGCGGGGCGTGCGCCCTTGGGTGGATTGCGTCGTTGCTTCGCTCCTCGCCATGACGGCGTCCCTTCTCCCCGCTCGCGGGGAGAAGGTTAGGATGAGGGGCTTGTCGCCGAGCCGCGGCGCGTCGGCGACAAGCCCCTCAGCCCAGCCCTCTCCCCGCGAAGCGGGGAGAGGGGGAGCTGTGCGGAGAGATGCAAACCTTCAACCGTCTGATCGAGGCGCTTAAGGCCGAAGGGGCCGGCGCTTTGGTCAGCTTGACAAAGGTGGAAGGGTCGAGCCCGCGCGAGAGCGGCGCGCGTATGGTCGTGCGGCCCTCCGGCGCGTTCAACGGCACGATCGGCGGCGGCCAGCTCGAATGGCAGGCGCTGGCGGCGGCGCAGGAGGCGCTGGCCAAGGGCCGCGCCGCGCCGGTCCGGCGGACCGTCCTGCTCGGCCCCGATCTCGCCCAATGCTGCGGCGGCCGAGTCGAATGGCTGATCGAGACGTTCGACCGGCGGGACGCGGCGGAGCTCGAAGCGTTGGCCGCCGCCGAGCGGCAAGGACCCCTCGTCACGCAGTCGGTCAGGAGCGAGCAGGGCCGCCTGTCGCGCAAAGTCGCGGCCGGCGCGCCGACCGGCCCGGCGATCGAGACGCGGCCAGACGGCACGCTGATCGAGCGCTTCGGCCAAGGCGAGACCGACCTCTATCTGTTTGGCGCCGGCCATGTCGGCCGCGCCCTGGTCCTGGCGCTGGCGCCGCTGCCGTTCCGGGTGCGCTGGATCGATTCCCGCCAGGAGGCCTTCCCCCTACGCGTCCCGGCCAATGTGACGATGATCCAGTCGGCCGATCCGCCCGTCGAGCTCGACGCCGCGCCGGCCGGCGCAGAGGTCGTGGTGATGACCCACTCGCATCCGCTCGACCTGGCGATCGTCGCCAAGGCGCTCGCCGCCGAGCGCTTCGCCTTTGTCGGCCTGATCGGCTCGGCGACCAAGCGCGCGCGCTTCGTCAGCCAGATGCGCGCCGCCGGCCTCAGCCAGACGATGCTCGACCGCCTGACCTGCCCGATCGGCCTGCCCGGGATCGAGGGCAAGGAGCCGGCGGTGATCGCCGCCGCCGTGGCGGCGCAGCTTCTGATGGCGCGTGCGCCCCTTCTCCCCGCAAGGCGGGGAGA
>DATGLU010000163.1:0-2544 GCA_035294045.1 Roseiarcus sp.
GAGCTTCGCCTCGCGACGACGGCTTTCGCTCGGCAAGGCCGCGCCTTTCGCCGGGCCGCTCGTTCTGGCCGGCCTCGCCTTCGCGGTCGATGTCGGCAGCTTCCACATCGCCTTGACCGGCACCAAGGTCGCCAACGCGACCTTCATCGGCAATGTCGCCCCAATCCTCGCCGTGGTCGGCGGCGCGCTGTTTTTCGGCGAGCACCCGCCAGGCCGGGTCTGGTTCGCACTGGCGCTCGCGCTGCTCGGCAGTTGGGTGATGGCCGGAATGAGCGCGCCGGCGGCGCTCGGCTATGGCGATCTCTTCGCCTTCGCCGCGGCCAACGCCTATGCGATCTACCTTCTCGTCATCAAGCGCCTGCGCTTGGGCCTGGACGGCCCGACGGCGACTTTATGGTCCGCCGCGGTCTCGGCCTTGGCGCTCGCTATTGCCGCTTGGCTCAAAGGCGAGGTCCTGGTCCCGCATAGCCTTGCCGGCTGGACGACGGTGATCCTGCTCGGCGTCGTTTCGCACGCGCTGGGCCAGGGCTTGACCTCGGTTGCGGTCGGCCGCCTGCCGGTCGGCCTGGTCGCCCTCATTATTCTCGCCCAGCCGCCGTTTTCGGCGCTGATCGCGTTCGTCGTCCTCGGCGAGGCGATGACGCCCGTGCAAATCGCCGGCGGCGCGATGATTCTCATCGCCACGGCGGCGGCGAGACCGCGTTAGTATACGAACAAATACCCTAGAAGTTCTAATGCTGTTGGACAAATGACACGAATCATCTGGCTCTCGTTTTAGAAATGCGATAATGTGGCGTTGCGTCGACCAGCCTGAACCATGCTGGACGGCATCGGCAGGCTTAATTGATGCAGTCATTTCGTCCTGTTCTGTCCCCCGGCCCGCAGCCGGCGCGCGGCGGCTCAGGCTTTCTTTTTGGATTATCGGTTGCTCCCGCTCTCGAATGGATTTGTCCTTTGGACGGAGCGGCGCGCGCAGGCGAGCGATTGACGCCGCGGCGCCTCTCAAATAGCGGAGCAAGCTTTGCGGCTTGAAGCGCCGGGTTTCCGCGCTGCTCAAAGCCGACCCACGCCGGATATGGCGTTTCGCAAAAGGATCAGGCAAAAGACCGGCGAGCTGTGTTTCGGTTCGGCCGGTCCGGTAACGGTAGGCGTAGCCAGAATGCGTAGTTTGTCGGAGCGACAGGGGCAACATGAGCAAGGGTAAGGATTTCCGGGGGCCGCGAAAGCGCGGGTTCGACGATGACGGGCCGATGCCCTACGATCCGCGGCCGCGCGCCCCGCGCAGTTTCGATAGCGGCGGCTTTGGCGGGCCGCAGCCCATGTCGCCGCCGCCGGCGACCGGGCCGTCGGTCGACGCCATCGTCAAATGGTTCAAGGCCGACAAGGGCTACGGCTTCGTCGAATTGGCCAATGGCCAGGGCGACGCCTTCCTCCATGTCAACGCCCTGCATTCGTCGGGCTTCGACACGGTGCCGCCCGGCGCCAAGCTCAAGGTGATGGTCGGCGCCGGCGCCAAGGGCGCGCAGGTGACGCGCGTGCTGGAGGTCGACACGGCCGGCGCGGCCGAGCGGGCCCCGCCGCCGCGCACCTTTGGCGATGCGCCGCGGCCACGCCGGGCGCCGCCAGATCCCTCGACGGCGGTCAGCGTCGCCGGCAAGGTCAAATGGTTCGACGACGCCAAGGGCTTCGGCTTCGTGGCGAGCGATGACGGCGGCAAGGACGTGTTCGTCCACATCTCGATTTTGGGCCCGTCGGGCATCACCCATCTCGCCGAGGGTCAGCCGGTCAATATGCGCGTGGTCGACACGCCGAAGGGCCGCGAGGCGATCTCGATCTCGCCGGCCTAAAGCCGACAAATCGACGCTGCAAAGCCAAGGCGCGCGGTTTAAAAGACCGCGCGCCTTTCTCGTTCGTTCCTTCGAGAGATTGGGCATGACGCCTTCCCGCGACATCGATCGCCTGCTCGAAATCATGGCGGCCTTGCGCACGCCCGGCTCGGGATGTCCGTGGGATCTCGAACAGGATTTCTCGACCATCGCGCCCTATACGATCGAGGAGGCGTACGAAGTCGCCGACGCGATCGAGCGCGGCGATTTCGTCGACCTGCGCGACGAGCTCGGCGACCTGCTGCTGCAGGTCGTCTTCCATGCCCGCATGGCCGAGGAGGCCAAGCTGTTCGATTTCGGCGGCGTGGTCGAGGCGATCACAACGAAGCTGATCCGCCGCCACCCGCATGTCTTCGGCGAGGCGCGCAACTTGTCGCCGGAGGCCGTGAAGAGCCTGTGGGCTGCGATCAAGGCCGAGGAGAAGCGCGAGCGCGCCGCGGCGCACGAGAAATCCGGCGCGCCGCCCGCGCCGAGCGGCGCTCTTTCCGGCGTGCCGCTGCCCCTGCCCGCTCTGAGCCGCGCGTTGAAGCTTCAGCAAAAGGCGAGCAAGGTCGGCTTCGATTGGAACGACGCCAAGGCCGTGCTCGCCAAATTGCGCGAGGAGACGGCCGAGATCGAAGAGGCGCTCGCCGCCGGCGACGAAAACGCGGTCAGGGAC
>DATGLU010000164.1:0-2414 GCA_035294045.1 Roseiarcus sp.
TCGACACGGCCAACGAATCGAACGGCGCCTTCCTGGTGGCGAAGCTCAAGCCGTTCGAGGACCGGCCTGGCCTCGCCAATTCGGCCCAGGCGCTGATCCGCCGCATGTTCGCCGAGGCGCAGCAGATTCGCGCCGCGACGGTCGTGCCCTTCAATCTTCCGCCGATCATCGGCCTATCGACCAGCGGCGGGTTCGAATACCAGCTCGAAGCGCTTCAAGGACAGGATCCGGTCAAGCTCGGCGCGGTCATGCGCGGCGTCGTCGCCGCCGCCAATCAGGACCCGCGCCTGGCGCGCGTCTTCTCCACCTTCACCGCGAACGCGCCTTCGGTCTACCTCGATATCGATCGCGACAAGGCGCAGGCCCTCGGCCTCAGCATCGACGATGTCTTCACCGCGCTGCAGTCGACGCTCGGCGGCTTGTTCGTCAACAATTTCAATCTCTATGGACGTACCTGGCAGGTCAATATCGAGGGCGAGGCGGCGGACCGCCGCAACATTTTCGACATCTGGCGCATCTATGTGCGCAACAAAGCCGGCGAGATGGTGCCGATGCGCTCGATCGCCGACGTGCGCTATGTCACCGGCCCGCAAGTGATCACGCGCTACAACAATTACCGCTCGGTGACGATCAACGGCAGCCCGGCGCCGGGCGGCTCGTCGGGGGCGGCGCTCGCCGCGATGCAGGACGTCTCGCAAAAGACGCTGCCGCCCGGCTATGCTTTCGAATGGACCGGCACCGCCTATCAGGAACACGAAGCGAGCGGCCAAACCGGCCCGATCCTCGCCACGGCCGTGATCTTCGCCTATCTGTTCCTGGTCGGCCTCTACGAGAGCTGGATGATCCCGATCCCGGTTCTCCTCTCGGTCGTGGTCGGCGTGTTCGGCGCTTATGCCGGCATCCTCATCTCGGGCCTGACGCTCGATCTCTATGCGCAAATCGGCCTTGTCGTGCTGATCGCGCTCGCCGCCAAAAACGGAATTCTGATCGTCGAATTCGCCAAGGAGCAGCGCGAGGCCGGCATGGCGATCGGCGAAGCGGCGGCGCTCGGCGCGCGGATGCGGTTTCGCGCGGTCATGATGACCTCATTCGCCTTCGTTCTCGGCCTGCTGCCGCTGGTCATCGCGCAAGGCGCCGCGCGGATCAGCCGGCGCGACGTCGGCACCTCGGTCTTTGCCGGCATGCTGACCGCGAGCTCGATCGGCGTCTTCTTGATTCCGATGCTCTATGTCGTCTTCCAGCGCCTGCGCGAATGGGGCCATCGCCGTCGCGGCGCGCATCGCCGCGAGATGACGGCCGGCGAGTAGGTCGAGCGGGAGCCGTTCTGCGGCGGCGCGGATCGGGCGCCGCCGCAGCGTACCTTCAGAACTCAGTCCAGTCTTCGCTCGCCGGCGCCCCGTTGACCATCGCTTTGGCGACGACGCGCTGAGACCGCGCCGGGGCTTTGCGCGCCTCGGTACGCGCCGGGGCGGCAGGCGGCGTCGCCGGTTGCCGGAAGACGTGCGGCGCCGTCTTCTCGAGCTCGCGGCGCAACGGATCGGCGCTCGCGGCGCGACCGACCTGGAACTGCCCGACAAGGCCGGCAAGCTCGGAAGTTTCCCGCGACAAGGAATGGCTCGCCGCATTCGATTCCTCGACCATCGACGCGTTCTGCTGCGTCACGAGGTCCATTTGGCTGATCGCCGTGTTGATCTGCTCGAGCCCGGTCGCCTGCTCTTGCGCGCCGGCGGCGATGTCGCCGACCACCGCATTGAGCTCGGTGACCTGGGTAATGATGCGCTCGAGCGATTTGCCGGTCTCGGCGACCAACTCGACGCCGTGGCCGACTTGCGCCGTCGAGGTCGAAATCAAGCCCTTGATCTCCTTGGCGGCGTCCGCCGAGCGCTGCGCGAGCGCCCTGACTTCCGACGCCACCACCGCGAAGCCGCGGCCCGCCTCGCCGGCCCGCGCCGCCTCGACGCCGGCGTTCAGGGCAAGCAGGTTGGTCTGGAACGCGATCTCGTCGATGACGCCGATGATCTGGTTGATCTGCTGCGCCGATTTCGCGATCGCGTCCATCGCCTCGACAGCCTCGCGCACGACGACCGCGCTCTTCCTCGCGTCGTCGTCGGCGGCGGTCGCGACCTCGCGGGCATGGCTTGCGCCCTCGGCGGCCTTCTTCACCGTCGCGGTGATCTCGGTCAGCGCCGCGGCGGTTTGCTCGAGGCTCGCCGCCTGCTGCGCGGTGCGCTGCGAGAGATCGTCGGAGGCCGTCGAGATTCCCTGCGTCCCCAATTCGATTCTATCGGCGCTCGCGACGACGGCTGTCATCGTCGCCTTCAACTTGTCGATCGCTTCGTTGAAGTCGTTGCGGATCTGGACGTAAGCCTCGGGAATGTCGGCCTGCATCCGATAGGTGAGATCCTTCGCCGCGA
>DATGLU010000165.1:0-2160 GCA_035294045.1 Roseiarcus sp.
GAATCGCGGTTGAGCTTCGAAGAGCCGGTCTTGCCGAATTTCCTCGACGAGATCGTCCTGCGCGGACTGTCGCTCAAAGGCGCTTCCGCCAATGTCGCGCTGCGCCGCATCGGCGGCCGCGTCGTCGTCGACGTGCTCGACCGCGCGCCGGCGATCAAGGTGCTGGCGTCGAGTTAAAGCTCCAGCGCCCAGTTCTGCCCGACCAGGTCGCGGCCGAAGGAATGGTGCTTCTCCTCGGCGACGAGCTTGAACCCGGCGGCCTGGTAGATGCGCCGCGCCGCGACCAGCACGTCGTTGGTCCATAGTACGAGCTTGCGGTAGCCGCAGGCTTTGGCGCGCTCGATACAGGTTTTGGTCAAAGCCGCGCCGATGCCGAGGCCGCGTGCGCTCGGCTCGACATAGAGGAGGCGCAGCTTGCCGACGCCGTCCTCGTCGCCGCGGACCAGGAAGATCGAGCCGACGACCGCGCCGTGACGCTCGGCGATCCAGGCTTGTTCTTTCTCGCCGTCGAATTCCGCGACAAAGCGCCCGACGATCTCGGCGACCAAGCCTTCGAACCTCCAATCCCAGCCATATTCCTCGGCATAGAGCGCCGCCTGGCGGTGAACGACCCAGCCGAGATCGCCGATGCGCGGCGCGCGCAAGGTGAAGGCCCTGTCCGGCTGCGCGGCGGGCCGGTCCAGAATGGACCGGATCGCGCCCATCGCGCCGCTCAATCGTGTGCTCGCCTCCGGGTCGAGCGGCGAGAGCACCGCGCGCATCTGGTCCCTGGTTCCGCGCTCGAGCGCCGCGAAAGCGGCGCGGCCCGCTTCGGTGAGCGACAGCAGGCGATGCTTGGCATGGCGAGGGCTTGGTTCGGCCGAGACGAGGTCGCGGCTGCGCAGGCGGGAAAGAACGCGGCTCAGATGCGCCTTGTCCATATCGAGAGCCCGGCAGAGATCGGCTGCCGTGCCGCGCTCGCCGCGCGCCAGTTCGTAGAGCACCCGCGCCTCGACCAGCGAGAAGGGGCTGCTCGACAGACCCTCTTCGAGCAGGCCGATCCGCCGCGTGTAGAAGCGGTTGAAGCTCCGAATTTCGTCGATCGTGATCATCGCGCCCTCGCCGGGTTAGGCTAGGGCCGATGAGTTGTCTCAGTCAACTCCCGTCTCAAAAAGCGGCGCTTGGCGCGCCGCTTCTGGGCTCAGCAATAGTCCCAGTGCCCGGTCGTCTGGAACGGATCGTCGTAATACCAGCACATGCCCGGCTGGGGCGGCGCGCCGAAGGCCGCCGCCGCGGCGGCCGCGCCGAGCACGCCGAAGGCGAGCGCCGGCACCCAGACGCCGTTGCGCCAATGACCGCCGCCGCCGTGATGCCAATGGCCGCCGCTCGGTCCATGGCCTGGGCCGGGTTTCCAGCCGGGTTTGCCCTGGCCGGGCTTCTGCCATTGCGCCTGGGACAAATCGCGGTCGAGCGAGCCGAAGCCGGGAGTCGGCGAGGGCGCGGCCAAAGCCGGCCCGGCGAGGGACGTCGTCAGCAGGGCGAGGGCGGCCGCCGCCCCTGCGAACCGAAACAAAGAAACTTCCCGTCTCATGGAGCGCTCCTTGCAAAAAGGCCCCGAGACAGTTGAGCCGGGAAGCGGCGGGGCGTCAAGCCGCCGCCGGCGGCCCGATTAGGACGCGGCCGCCTTGGCTTTGCGTCTCTCCTCGACGCTGGTCGCCGCGACGAACCAATCCCTCGCCGCGACCTCTTCAAAAACGACCCACACGTCGTTGGCCGCGAGGCCGGTCGCTTCCGTGATCGCGGCCGTCACTTTCTCGGCGATCGCGGCCTTTTTGCCGGCCGGATCGGCGGCGATTACCTCCTTGACGAGGCGGATATTGACGAACGGCATTTCGGCCCTCCCTACTGGCGTCCCGCGCCTTTGCCCCGCCGGTTGTCGCGTCCGGTGGGCCATTGTCGCCGACTTCAGCCGGCGTTTTTGAGCGTCTTAAGCTTGCCGAAGACCGAATCCACGTCGATCTTTTCTTCTTCGCCCTTCGGCTTGGCCGGCGCGCCGAACACCTCGGCGCGGGTCGTCGGCGCCGGGACGGGCTTGGCGGTGGTGATTTCGGCCGGCACCAGGGTCTGGCCGCCTTCCTCCTCCACTTTCGGCCGCTCCTTGGCGGCGCGATTGACCTCGAA
>DATGLU010000166.1:0-5850 GCA_035294045.1 Roseiarcus sp.
CCCGCAAGGCGGGGAGAAGGTGGCCGCGAAGCGGCCGGATGAGGGGCAGCGCGGCGCTTGCCGGTTGGCGCCTTCTCAGCAGGCCGCGGAAAGCCAATCCCGAGCCTCGGCGCTGCCCCTCATCCGGCCCTTCGGGCCACCTTCTCCCCGCTGCGCGGGGAGAAGGGGCGCGCCCGGCGGGGAATCGGGGCGATGACCCAGCCCTTCCGCACGCCGTCCGGCGGACGCGTCGACCGCGCCCGGCCGCTCGAATTCGCCTTTGACGGCGTTCGCTACGTCGGACTCGCCGGCGACACGTTGGCTTCGGCGCTGCTCGCCAACGGCGTCCATCTCGTCGGCCGCTCGTTCAAATATCACCGCCCGCGCGGCGTATTGGCGGCGGGCTCGGAGGAGCCCAACGCGCTGGTCGGAATCGGCGCGAGCGAGAGCCGCTTCACGTCAAATCTGCGCGCGACCCAGATCGAGCTTTACCGCGGCTTGCAGGCGGTCAGCCAGAACAATTGGCCGTCGCTCCGCCGCGACCTGCAGGCGGTCAATGGCTGGTTCGCGCCGCTCTTTCCAGCCGGCTTCTACTACAAGACCTTCATGCGGCCGGCCGCCGCCTGGAAGGCCCTTTACGAGCCGCTGATCCGCCGCGCCGCCGGGCTCGGCCGCGCGCCGACAGCGCGCGACGCCGACCGCTACGCCAATCTCTACGCCCATTGCGACGTCGCCATCGTCGGCGCGGGGCCCGCCGGCCTCGCCGCGGCGCTTGCAGCCGCGCGCGGCGCCGGCCGCGTCATGCTGTTCGACGACCAGGCGGAAATGGGCGGCTCGCTGCTCGCCGAAACCAAGGCCCGGATCGACGGCGAGAGCGCCGCCGACTGGCTCGCCGCGACGCTTGCCGAGTTGCGCGCCAGGCCCAATGTCGCGCTCGTCCCGCGCGCCCAGATTTTCGGCTATTACGCGCGGAATTTCCTCGGCGGCCTGGAGCGGCTCAGCGACCACCTCGCCGAGCCCGATCCCCGCCTGCCGCGCGAGCGGTTATGGCAGGTCCGCGCCAAGCGGGTCGTGCTGGCGACCGGCGCGCATGAGCGCCCGCTCGTCTTTCCCCACAACGACCGGCCGGGGATCATGCTCGCCGACGCGGCGCGGACTTATCTCCAGCGCTACGGCGTCAAGCCCGGCTCGCGCGCCGTGATCGCCGCGGGGTGCGACTCGGCCTATCGCGCCGCGCTCGAATTGGCCGAGGCCGGGATCGAGATCGCGCTGATCGCCGATTTGCGCGCCGAGGCGGAGGGCGACTGGCCGGAGGCGGCGCGCAAGGCGGGCCTGCGCGTCGAGACCGGCGCGCGCCTTCGCGGGACGCGCGGCAAGCTCCGCGTCAGCCTAGCGCAAATTGAAACGCGCCGCGGCGCCGAGACTGTCGCCTGCGATCTTCTCCTGATGAGCGGCGGCTGGACGCCGAGTCTTCATCTCTTCTCGCAATCGCGCGGCAAGCCTTTATTCGAGGAGGGCTTGCTGGCCTTCCTCCCCGGCGCCTCGGCGCAAGACGAATGCTCCGCCGGGGCCTGCCGCGGCGTCTTCTCCCTCGCCGGCGTCCTCAAGGACGGCGCGGAGGCGGGCGCCGCCGCAATCGGCGCGGCCGCGCCGAGCTTCGCCGTGGAAGGCGCGCCGGAAGCAGCCGGCGGCGTGCTCGGCAAGCCGCCGGAGGCCGGCTATCACCCAAAGGCTTTTGTCGATTTCCAAAACGACGTCACGGCGCGCGATCTCGCGCTCGCGGCGCGCGAAGGCTTCCGCTCGATCGAACATGTCAAGCGCTACACGACGAGCGGCATGGCCACCGACCAGGGCAAGACGTCGAACATGAACGCGCTCGCCATCGCCGCCGAGGCGCTCGGCAAGCCGATTCCGGAAGTCGGCCTCACCACGTTTCGCCTGCCTTACACGCCGGTCACTTTCGCCGCGTTCGCCCATATGTCGCGGCGCGGCCTTTTCGATCCGGTGCGCAAGACGCCGCTGCATGATTGGGCCGAGGAGCACGGCGCGACTTTCGAGGAAGCGGGCTTATGGAAGCGCGCGTCGTACTTCAAGCTTGCCGGCGAGACGTTGCGCGAGACCCATATCCGCGAATGTCTCGGCACGCGCCAGCGCGCCGGCATGATGGACGCTTCGACCCTCGGCAAGCTCGAAGTGACCGGGCCCGACGCGGTCGAGTTCCTCAACCGCGTTTACGTCAATTCCTTCGACAAGCTCGCCATCGGGCGCTGCCGCTACGGCCTGATGCTGGCCGAGACCGGCTTCGTCATGGATGACGGCGTCGTCGCGCGCCTCGCGGCGGACCGCTTCCATGTCACGACGACCAGCGTCGGCGTCGCGCGGGTGATCGCCCAGATGGAGGATTTCCTCCAGACCGAATGGCCGGACCTCAAGGTCTGGTTCACGCCGGTCACCGAGCAATGGGCGACGATCGCGATCAATGGTCCATGCGCGCGCCAGATGCTCGCGCCGCTGATCGAAGGGATCGACATTTCGCCCGCTGCTATGCCGCATATGAGCATGCGCGAGGGCCGCATTTGCGGCGTCCCGACGCGGCTCGCCCGGGTCAGCTTCACCGGCGAACTCGGCTTCGAGGTCAATGTGCCGGCCGACTATGGCCGCGCCGTCTGGGAGGCGATCTGGGCCGAGGGGCGGAAGGTCGATTGCGTCGTCTACGGCCTCGACACGCTGCTGATTTTGCGCGCCGAGAAGGGCTATATCGTTGTCGGCCAGGAGACCGACGGGACGGTGACGCCGGACGATCTCGGCCTCGGCAAAATGGTCGCCAAGAGCAAACCGGATTTCATCGGCAAGCGCTCGCTGGCTATGGCGGACTTGACGCGACCGGGCCGCAAGCAGCTCGTCGGGCTGATGCCGGAAGACACCGAGATCAAGCTCGAGGAAGGCGCGCAGATCGTGACCGAGGAGAAGTCGGCGCTCGGTACGAGCGCGATCGGCCATGTCACATCGGCCTATTGGAGCCCGACTTTGCAGCGCGGCTTCGCCATGGCGTTGGTCGAAAGCGGGCGCAGCCGGTTGGGCGCGCGCGTCCATGTGACGACGATGGCGGGAACGCTGCCGGCGCAAATCGTCGAGCCGATCTTCTACGACAAGGAGGGCAAGCGCCTTGAGGCCTGACGCTCTGCCTCGCTCGCCGTTGGCGAGCCTCGTCGCGCCGCGCCCGAAGCGCGCGGAAATCTCTTTCTGCAAACCGGCGGCGCGGCTGATCCTGCGCGGCCGCGAGGACGCGGCTCGGGCGGCCACGGTCTTCGGCCCCGCGCCGCCGCTGCAACCGCTGCGCGCCGCCGAGAAAGGCGCCCGGGCGGCGATCTGGCAGAGCCCCGACGAATGGCTGCTGATCGCGGAGGATTCCGAGCCGGCGCCGCTGATCGAAGCGCTCGGCGCGGCGCTCGCGAGAATCGCGCATGGCCTCGTCGACGTCTCGCATCGCCAGGCGGCGCTTGAGATTGCCGGACCGGGGGCGGCGAGATTGCTCAGCGCCGGCGTCCCGCTCGACCTCGATCTCTCGGCCTTTCCCGTCGGCATGGCGACGCGCACCCTGCTCGTCAAGGCCGACATCCTGCTGTGGCGGCGCGGCGCGGAACGCTTTCGCCTCGAATTCGGCCGCTCTTTTTCGACATATGTCGTCGATATCCTTGCGCAAGCCGCGGCCGATCAGGAGATGTGTTGAGGCGTATCCCTCGCCCCGCAAAGCGGGGAGAGGGTGGCCGCGAAGCGGCCGGGTGAGGGGCTGCGCCGAGCTTTGGGATTAGCGTTTCTAGGTTCGTACCTTAAGAATCCTGCGCCGCCCCTCATCCGGCGCTTCGCGCCACCTTCTCCCCGCTTTGCGGGGAGAAGGGTAGAAGATCCCGATGATCAGCGTCTTCGAACTCTTCAAGATCGGCATCGGTCCGTCCTCGTCGCACACGGTCGGGCCGATGAAGGCGGCGGCGGCTTTTGTCGAAGGGCTTGAAAAGCGCGGCGCGCTCCGCGCCACGGCGCGCGTCGTCGTCGATCTCTATGGCTCGCTCGCTTTCACCGGCAAGGGTCATGCCGTCGACAAGGCGCTGATCCTGGGCCTTTCCGGCGAGCAGCCGGCGACGATCGATCCCGATGCGGCGGACCGGATCGTCATCGAGACGCGGGCGACGAAAAGCCTGCGCCTCGCCGGGAGACACGGCGTCGCCTTCGATCCCGAGACGGCGATCCGCTTCGATATGGCGACGCAGCCCAAGCGCCATCCCAATACGCTGCGGCTCAGCGCTTTCGACGAGGCGGGGACGCTGTTGCTCGAAGAGACCTGGTGCTCGATCGGCGGCGGCTTCATCTTGCGCGAGGACGAAGCCGAGGCGCAGGACGCTGCGAATGTCGCGTACCCTTACCCGTTCCGCTCCGCCGCCGACCTGATGGCGCGCGGCAGAGAAAGCGGCCTATCTTTCGCCGCGATGGTGCGCGCCAACGAGGCCGCTTTGCGGCCGCTCGCCGAAATCGACGCGCATGTCGATCTCGTCATCGCCGCGATGCTCGCTTGCATCGATCGCGGCCTGGCGGTCGAAGGCGTCTTGCCCGGCGGCTTGAAAGTAAAACGCCGCGCCAAGGCGATCTATGAGCGGCTGAAGAGCAACGCCTCGCTCAACGCCCGCGCCGCGCACGAAATCATGGATTTCGTCTCCGTCTACGCCATGGCGGTGAACGAAGAGAACGCGGCGGGCGGCAAAGTCGTCACCGCGCCGACCAATGGCGCGGCCGGCGTCATCCCTTCCGTGCTGCGCTATTATCGCGATCATTGCATTGGCGCGGATGGCGAGGGCATGCGCGCCTTTATCCTGACCGCGACCGCGATCGGCGCGCTCTTCAAGATGAACGCCTCGATTTCCGGCGCCGAGGTCGGCTGCCAGGGCGAGGTCGGCGTCGCCTGCTCGATGGCCGCGGCCGGCCTTTGCGCCGCGCTCGGCGGGACCAATGCGCAGATCGAGAACGCCGCCGAAATCGGCATGGAGCATCATCTCGGCATGACCTGCGACCCGGTCGGCGGCCTGGTGCAAATCCCCTGCATCGAGCGCAACGCCTTCGGCGCGGTCAAGGCGATCGCCGCGGCGTCGCTCGCGCTGCATGGCGACGGCAGCCACAAGGTCTCGCTAGATTCGGTGATCGCGACGATGCGGCAAACCGGCGCCGACATGCAGTCGAAATACAAGGAGACGTCGCTTGGCGGGCTCGCGGTGAATTTCGTCGAGTGCTGAGGCGCGCTGACTTGTAGACGCGGTCGGCGACCGCGTCTCCTCCACACGGCGAACCGCGCCAGCGTTCACCTGTGGACGCGGTCGCCGACCGCGTCTACAGAGGTACAGAGGCCGAGCGCGGCTACAGTCCTACTGCACCGCCAGCGCGACGAAGCGAGCGTCGCCTTGCGCATTGGAGACGAGCAGCAGCGCCGTCTTCTTGCCGGCTTTCTTGGCGGCGTCGATCGCTTGGCTGACGTCTTTCGGATCGGTCACCGCGACCTGGTTGACTTCCTGAATGACATCGCCGGGCCGCAAGCCCTTCTCCGCCGCGGGCGAATTCGGGTCGACGCTCGACACGACGACGCCCTTCACATTGTCCTTGATCTGGAAGCTCTTGCGAAGGTCGGGCGAGAGGTCGGAAAGCTCCATGCCGAAAATATGCGTGTTGATCGCCTTGTCGGCCGGGGCCTCGTCGCTCTTGGTCGTCGCTTCCGTCTTCTCGCCGTCTTCGAGCCGGCCGAGCGTCACGCGCTTGGTGATTTCCTGACCTTTGCGGATGACCACCACCTCGACCTCGGTCCCGACCGGCGTCGAGGCGACGATTTTC
>DATGLU010000167.1:0-2010 GCA_035294045.1 Roseiarcus sp.
CCTATCACGTCGAGCGCGCCAAAGGCGGCGTCGCGCTGACCATGACGGCAGGCTCGGCCGCCGTGTCGCGCGACAGCCCGCCGGCCTTCAACAACATCCTCGCCTACAAGGACGAGGTGGCGCCATGGATCAAGGACCTGGCCGACGCCTGCCACGAGCACGGAACGGCGGTGATGATCCAGCTCACTCATCTCGGCCGGCGCACCCGCTGGGATTACGGCGACTGGCTGCCGGCGCTGTCGCCGTCCCACAGGCGCGAGCCGGCCCATCGCGCCTTTCCGAAGAAGCTCGAAGATTGGGACATCGAGCGGATTATCGGCGATTACGCCGACGCCGCCGAGCGGATGAAGGCCGGCGGCCTCGACGGGATCGAGCTCGAAGCCTATGGCCACTTGATGGACCAATTCTGGTCGCCGCTGACCAATACGCTGGACCCGCCCTATGGCGGCTCGCTCGACAATCGGCTCCGTTTCACCTTCGATGTGCTGTCGGCGATCCGCCGCCGCGTCGGCCCTGATTTCATCGTCGGCTTGCGCTACAGCGCCGACGAAGTCGCAGAAGGCGGCCTCACCAAGGCTGACGGCTTGGAGATTTCGCGGCGTCTGACCGCGAGCGGCATGGTCGATTTCCTCAACATCATCCGCGGCCATATCGACACCGACGCCGCTTTGACCGACGTGATCCCGATCCAGGGCATGGCGAGCGCGCCGCATCTCGATTTCGCCGGCGAAATCCGCGCCGCGACCGGCTTCCCGACTTTTCACGCCGCGAGGATCGCCGATGTCGCGACGGCGCGCTACGCGATCGCGTCCGGCAAGCTCGATATGGTCGGCATGACCCGGGCGCATATGACCGAGCCTCATATCGTCCGGAAAATCATGGAGCGGCGCGAGGACGAGATCCGTCCCTGCGTCGGCGCCAATTACTGTCTCGACCGCATCTATCAGGGCGGCGCGGCCTTTTGCATCCATAATCCCTCCACCGGCCGCGAGGAGACGGTCCCGCACGAGATCGCCAGGGCGCAGACGGTCCGCAAGGTCATCATTGTCGGCGCTGGGCCCGCCGGGCTGGAGGCGGCGCGGGTCGCGGCCGAGCGCGGCCATGAGGTCGTTGTGTTCGAGACCGCGAGCGCGCCGGGCGGCCAAGTGCGCCTCACCGCGCGCAGCCAACGCCGCCGCGAGATGATGGGAATCATCGATTGGCGAATGGCGCAATGCGAGAAACGCGGCGTCTCCTTCCGCTTCAACCTCTGGGCCGAGGCCGAGGACGTCCTCGCGGAAAATCCCGATGTCGCGATCGTCGCCACGGGCGGGTTTCCGCAGACCGAGATTCTGCGCGCGGGAAATGAGCTTGTCGTCTCAGCCTGGGACATCATTGCCGGCGACGTCAAACCGGGGGCCAACGTGCTGCTGTTTGACGATGCCGGCGATCACGCCGCATTGCAAGCGGCCGAATTCATCGCCGAGAGCGGCGCCAAATTGGAGGTGATGACGCCGGACCGCGCCTTCGCGCCGGAAGTCATGGGCATGAATCTGGTGCCTTATATGCGCAGCCTGCAGAAGCGCGACGTCACCTTCACCGTGACCTTCCGATTGGAGGCGGTGCGCCGCGACGGCAACGAATTGGTGGCGCAGATCGGAAGCGATTATGGCGGCGTGAGCCAGGAACGGCGCATCGACCAGGTGGTCGTCAACCACGGGACGATTCCGCTGGACGATCTCTACTTCGCGCTGAAACCGCTGTCGCGCAATCTCGGCGCGGTCGATTATGCGGCGCTTCTCGCCGGCGCGCCGCAGCAGAATGCGCGCAATCCCGACGGCAAGCTGCAATTGTTCCGAATCGGCGACGCCGTCTCAGCGCGCAACACGCACGCCGCGATCTACGACGCGCTGCGGCTTACGCGGACGCTTTGACTGTCATTGCTGCGCGTCGTCCTCGCGAGCGGCCAAGAATGCTTGCATATGGAAGCGCGCCTGCTCCTCGCCCGGCGCGAACGCGACGCCGATGGGA
>DATGLU010000168.1:0-2242 GCA_035294045.1 Roseiarcus sp.
TATCAGAGGCGCCTCTGATCGCAATTTCGTACTTTGGTACGAAATCACAAAGAATTACGGCGGCCAAGTAGCCGCCGTACGCTCACCCCAGCCCTCTCCGGACAGAGGCCAGCTAGTAGCCGTTCTGCACGCAGCGGTAGCCGGAGGGGGTTGGCGCTGGGACATTGTGGAACCCTGCTTGACAGCCGCCGATGAACTGGTCGGTCGCGGCCGGCGGCGCGGCTTGGCGGTACGCCTCCGCCGCCGGGCGATGCGCCGGCCGGCTCGGCCGCGGGCGGCGGCGCGGCTCTTCGCGCAAAGGCTCGGGACGGGCGTTGGCGACCGGCGCTTTTTGGATGCGGATCGGCGGCGCGGCGATCAGGCGCCGATAGGCGTCCTCGCTCTCTTTCCTCAGCATCGTCACTTGCGGCGCCTCGAAATAGCCGGTCGGCGCGAAGTCGTGGCGCTTCTGCCATTCGCGAATGGCGGCGCGCGCCTTGTCGCCGAAATCGCCGTCGGGCGGGCCGGCGTCGAATTTCAACGCGGCCAGGCGCAATTGCAGCTCGCGGCGCTCGGCCGGCGCGAGATTGAGCTCCTTCTCGGCTTCAGCGGCGTCGGCCTCGACGCTCGCCGTCCGCGACGGGCTCGCCGACTGATCGGCGTCCGGCGCCGAGAGCGCGGCGATGCGATTGCGCGCCATCTGGGCGAAGACGCCGGACGGGAACGCCTCGAGATACGCCTTGTAGTCGGCGGCGAGGTTGGAATGCTGCGCCGATTGCCAGAGAAGATTTTCCGTCGACTGGCTCGCCGGCGCGGGCGCGGGCGAAGCGGCGGCGGCCGGCTCGGGCTTCGGGTTGAGATCGAACTCGCCGATAATCGACGTATTGACCCAGGGAAGCTGCTTGTTCTTCGTCGCCGCCCAGACTTCCGCGCGCACCCGCGACATTACCGTCTCGATCGGCACGCCGGAATCGTCAAGGTGGTCGAGCAGCGCCTTGGTGAACGGGCTGTGCTGGCCGGGCGGCCCGTCAAAGGCGACGCTGTTCGGATCGGTTGCGAAAGCGATCAAGGCGCCGCGCGCCACGTCGCCCTCGATCGGGTTGAGGCCGCGCGCGCCGATGATCGCGCGGCTCTTGGTGCGCGCGAGTTCCGCCGCGAAAGGATCCTCGCGGCAGGCGTCGAGAATGAGCACGATCGCCCGCTCGTCGCGGCGCATCTGCTTCAAGACCTGCGTCGCGCTGATTGCATTGAGGTCGAGATCGCCGGGCGTCTTCGGATTGATATCGGTCGGCAGGAGATAATTCTCGCCGTCGAGCGCGACGCCATGGCCGGAATAGTAGACCAGAGCCGCGTCCGATCCTTCCAACGCCGCCGAGAATTGTGACAAAGCCGAGCGCATCTGGTCGCCGTTCAGGTCGTAGCCCTCGAAGACTTGGAAGCCGAGGCTCTTGAGCTTCGCCGCGACGGCTTTGGCGTCGATGACCGGATTGTCGAGGCGCGGCGCGATCTTGTAAGCCGCGTTGCCGATGACCAGCGCGACGCGGTGATCGGCTGCGGCGCAAGCCGGCGAGGCCGATAGGGCGAAGAAAGCCGCGACCGCAAAGAGAAGCGGGAGCAATCCCCGCGCTTTGCCCAGCCTTGCTCTGTCGATCCAACCCTTTCGCATGACGCAGCGTCCAATCTTGCTCGCCAAGCCTATCGAACGGGCGATGCTATTCCCCGCCCGCCCCTCTTTCAATGCGGCGCCGCGGACGGAGCGGCCGCGACGGCTTGGCTTCCCCTTTGGCTGTCCGCGACGCCTTCGATTTACGGTCCGCGAGCGACGGGAAGCGGCTTTTCATTGACGCCGGCCTCGGCTAGGCCTTGCGCCAGGAGAGTGAGACATGGCTTACGACACGATCATCGTCGAGACGCATGGAAAAGTCGGCCTGATCCGCCTCAACCGGCCGCAGGCCTTGAACGCCTTGAACGCCCAACTGATCGAAGAGCTCGGCGAAGCCCTGAAAGGCTTCGAAGCCGACGCGGCGGTCGGCGCGATCGTCCTGACCGGCTCCGACAAGGCTTTCGCCGCCGGCGCCGACATCAAGGAGATGAGCGGCAAGAGCTACATGGAGGCGTTTCTCGAAGACTTCATCGGCGAGTGGCACGCGCTCGCGGCGACGCGCAAGCCGGTCATCGCCGCGGTCGCCGGATTCGCGCTGGGCGGCGGCTGCGAGCTCGCCATGATGTGCGATTTCATCATCGCCGCCGACACGGCGAAATT
>DATGLU010000169.1:0-2264 GCA_035294045.1 Roseiarcus sp.
CGCACGCCGCATCACTATCACATCGTCAAGACCGAGGACATTTTGAACCGCGGCGGCGCGCGCTTCGTCGTCGAACTGTTCAAGGTGGATCGCCACGGGCGCAAGCTGGGCGAGCGCGTACATGTCATGAAGGACGCGGCGATGATCGAGGTCGCCGCCGGCGGGCGGGTCGTCCTCGAGCCGGGCGAAAGCCTGGTCCTGGAGCCCTTTGTCGCGCACGCCTTCTGGGCCGAGGGCGGCGCGGCTTTGGCCGGCGAAGTCTCGCTCGCCAATGACGACGCGACGGATAATTACTTTCTCCCGCCGCCCGAGCCGCCCGCGCCGATCGAAGAAGACGCGCCGATGCGCCATCCGACTGTGCGAGACTATGCGGGGCTTTTCCTCCCCCGCGAAGCGGGGGAGGGGGACCGCGCGTAGCGCGGTGGAGGGGACCGCGGTGGTTGGGATTTATCCTGAGAGACCGTCGCCTCCACCATGCTTCGCATGGTCCCCCTCCCCCGTCTTCGACGGGAAAGGATGTTACCCGCCCCGCGCCAGCCGCTCCATGCGCTCCAGGAATTGAGCCAGCGCCGCTTCGGCCCTGACGCCGACCGCGACATCGGCGTTCGGCTTGCGTTTCCAGACGCCGCGCCAATCGGCGACGGTCATGCCGCTGGTCAGCGTCCCCGTCGTCTCGATATCGACGGCGACCCGCTTCGTTTCGATCAGCGACGGATCGAGCGCCACGGCGACCGCGAGCGGATCGTGCATCACGAAGAAGCGCTGTCCCAGGCGCTTCTCAATGAAGTCGAAATAATCGCGCGTTGCGTCGTCGAAGAAGCGCGCCAGCGCCGGGCCGCGCGGCGCGTCGGCGATGCGCCGGTTGAGCGCCGCGATCTGCTCCGGCAGCAGCAGTACTTTGTGGGTCACGTCGAGGCCGACGGCGACAAGCGGCGCCGCGTCCTCCTGGGCGAAGGCGTGAAAGACGATGCGCGCCGCCTCGGGATCGTGCCAAATATTGAACTCGGCGGCCGGCGTGGTGTTGCCGCCGCCTTGGAACGAGCCGCCCATCAGGACGAGGCGCTTGACCCATTTGACCAGAGCGGGCTCCCGCGTCACCGCCGCGGCGATGTTGGTGAGCGGCCCGGTCGGAACGAGGACGAGCTCGCCTTGATGCGCTTTGGCCAAAGCGAGGATTTGGTCGACCGCGTGGCGCTCGTCGTGGGCCGGCGGCGGCTCCGGCAATGTGGCCTGGCCGAGACCCGATCCGCCATGGACATAGCTTGCATCCTCCGCTTCGCGCAGGATCGGCCGGGCGCAGCCCGGCCAGACCGAAATGTCGCCGCGCCCGGCCAAAGCGAGGACAGCGCGCGTATTGCGCGTCGCGCGGCCAAGATCGACATTGCCGGAGACCGTGGTCACGCCGAGAATGTCGGCGTCCGGCGAGGCGCAGGCGTGCAGCAAAGCCAGGGCGTCGTCGATCCCGGTATCGACATCGATGATCAGTTTCGTCTTGGCCGCGGCCATGGAATCCTCGCTTCAAGGGACGGCGCAACGCGCGCCGCTCTTCAAAAGCAGAAAATCCGCTGCGTTTCGAGCCCCATCGTCGCGCCAATCGTCCGCCCGCGGATTTGTCCGGGGCGGCGAATTGCTCTATCCAGGCTTCGCTCATAGAGAATCGCCGGCTGACCGCCCCGGCGCGCCGAACCGGAGAGGAGCCTCATGAGCCGCCTCGTCTATGTTCTGAACGGGCCGAACCTGAACCTGCTCGGCAAGCGACAGCCGGAAATCTACGGCCGCGAAACCCTGGCGGACATCGAGGCGGCCTGCCGTGTCGTCGCCGGCGAACTGAAGCTCGACCTCAAATTCCTTCAAAGCAACCGCGAATACGAGATCATCGACTGGATTCAGCAGGCGCGCGAGACCGCCGGCGGAATTGTCATCAATCCGGCCGCCTTCACCCATACGTCCGTCGCCATCCTCGACGCGCTCAGCGCCTATGACGGGCCGGTCGTCGAAGTGCATCTTTCCAACATCCATAAGCGCGAAGCCTTCCGCCACCACTCCTTCGTCTCGACGCGGGCGGACGGCGTCATCGCCGGCTTCGGCGGGCAGGGTTATGAATTCGCGCTGCGCCGGGTCGCCCGGCTGATCGACGCCAAAAAAGCGTAAGGGTAAAAGGCCTTGGCCGCTCTCGACCTTGCCGGGAGAATTGGCTAAGAGCGAATTTAAGCGTCGCCTCTTCGCGCCGTAAGCGCGGGAGAGCGGCGCCGGCCGCCGCAGGG
>DATGLU010000170.1:0-4843 GCA_035294045.1 Roseiarcus sp.
ACCTGTTCAAGTACGAGTGGGAGCTGACCAAGAGCCCCGCCGGCGCCAAGCAGTGGAGAGCGAAGGGAGCCGAGGCCACGATCCCCGACGCCTACGATCCTTCGAAGAAGCACGTGCCGACCATGCTGACGTCGGACCTCGCGCTGCGCTTCGATCCGGCCTACGAGAAGATCTCGCGCCGCTTCTACGAGAACCCCGACCGGTTCGCGGATGCCTTCGCCCGCGCCTGGTACAAGCTCACCCATCGCGACATGGGTCCGCTGTCGCGCTACCTCGGCCCGCTGGTGCCCAAGGAGACTTTGATCTGGCAGGACCCGATCCCGCCTGTCGATCATCCGCTCATCGACGCCAAGGACGCCGAAGCGCTGAAGGCGAAGATCCTCGCCTCGGGCCTGACGGTTTCTCAATTGGTCTCGACCGCATGGGCATCCGCGTCGACGTTCCGTGGCTCGGACAAGCGCGGTGGCGCGAACGGCGCGCGCATTCGCCTCGCCCCGCAGAAGGACTGGGAGGTGAACGAACCGGCGAAGCTCAAGACCGTGCTGCAGAAGCTCGAGGCGATTCAGAAGGAGTTCAATGCGTCGGCCGGCGGCGGCAAGAAAGTCTCGCTGGCCGATCTGATCGTGCTGGCCGGGGGCGCCGCGGTCGAAAAGGCGGCGAAGGACGGCGGCGTCAACGTGAAGGTCTCCTTCACGCCCGGCCGCATGGATGCGTCGCAGGCGCAAACCGACGTCGAATCCTTCGCGCCGCTCGAGCCGCTGGCCGACGGCTTCCGCAATTATCTCAGCGGCAGGCAGTTCATGGCGCCCGAGGAGGCGCTGGTCGACCGGGCGCAATTGCTGACGCTGACCGGGCCCGAAATGACGGTCCTCCTGGGCGGCCTGCGCGTGCTCGGCGCCAATGCCGGCGGCTCGCCGCACGGCGTCTTCACCAAGCGGCGCGAGGCGCTGACCAACGACTTCTTCGTCAACCTGCTCGATATGGGCACGGAATGGCGGCCGTCCGCCGGCGCCGAGGGCGTCTATGAAGGGCGCGACAGGAAGACCGGCGAGGCCAAGTGGACCGGCACGCGCGTCGATCTGATCTTCGGATCGCACTCGCAGCTCCGGGCTTTCGCGGAAGTCTATGCCTGCGCGGATTCGAAGGAGAAGTTCGTCAAGGATTTCGTGGCGGCGTGGAGCAAGGTGATGAACCTCGATAGGTTCGATCTCGCCTGATCCCGACGTCAAGGATTTCAAGACTTTCCAGACCCAACGCGGCTGCGCCGGGGGCATTGGCCCCGGCGCGGCCGGCGCGCTTTTAAGCCCGATTGCTTTCGCGGCGACCGCCGCTATATTCCGCCCCGCTTGAAGCCCTATGAGGCCCCCGGCGCGCTGCCGGGCCAGTCGGAGTTCAATCTTTGCTGATTACGCCAGCATTCGCCCAGGCCGCGGGCGGCACGGCCGGGCCGCAGGATATGCTCATCCAATTCGCGCCTTTCGTCGTCATTTTCGCGATCATGTATTTCCTGATCCTGCGCCCGCAGCAGCGCCGCGCCCGCGAGCATAAGGAGATGCTCAAGGGCGCGCGGCGCGGCGATACGATCGTCACGACCGGCGGCCTTATCGGCAAGATCACCAAGGCGACCGATGACGGCGAAGTCGAGGTCGAGATCGCGCCCAATGTGCGCGTGCGCATCGCCAGGTCCGGCATCGGCGAGGTCCGCGCCAGGGGCGAGCCGGTCAAGGAAGCGGTCGGCAAATCGTGACCTTAAGCCGCCGCCCATCGTTAAAGAGAATGCGCGTGGAGACCGACTAGTCCAATGCTTCGTTTCGCCCCCTGGCGGGTCGCCTCCATCATCGCGCTGGTCGTCGTGGCCATTCTGCTCGTCGTGCCGAGCTTCCTTTCGCCGGAGCGCGTCGCCGCCCTGCAAAAAAGCCTGCCGTCCATCCTGCCGGCGCGGCAGATCGTGCTCGGGCTCGACCTGCAAGGCGGCGCGCACGTTCTGCTCGAAGTGGACAGCGCCTCGCTGACCCATGCGCAGGTCGAGCAATTGCGCGACGATGTCCGCGGCAAGCTGCGCGAGGGCAGAATATCGATCGCCGGCGGCATCGCCATGCAGCAGCGCGGCGTTCAGGTGCGGATCGCCGACGCCGCGGAGCGCGACAAGGCGCTGCAGCTCCTGCGGCAGCTCAACCAGCCGATCGGCAACGCCGTGATCGGCGCGTCGGGCCATACGCTCGACATCAACCAAACCGACCAGGGCGCGATCCAGGTGACGCTCACCGATGCGGCGATCAAGGACAAGATTCGACGCGCCGTCTCGCAATCGATCGAAGTGTTGCGCCGCCGCGTCGACGCGCTCGGCACGACCGAGCCGAACATCCAGCAGGAAGGCTCCGACCGCGTCCTGGTAGAGGTGCCGGGTTTGCAGGACACGACCCGGCTCAAGCAGATTCTCGGCACCACCGCCAAGCTGGAATTCCGCCTGGTCGCCCAGCCCGGCGAGCCGCCGAACGAGGTCGAGGAATTGCCGCAGCAAAATGGCGGCCCGCCGATCCCGGTCGAAAAACGGGTGATGGTGCAGGGCGAGGACCTGGTCGACGCGCAGGCGAGCTTCGACCAGAACGGCCAGCCCGACGTCAATTTCCGCTTCAATCTGCGCGGCGGCCAGCGCTTCGGCCAGGTCACCAGCGAGAATGTCGGCCGGCCTTTCGCCATCGTTCTCGACGGCAAGGTGATTTCGGCGCCGCGCATTTTAGGGCCGATCACCGGCGGCTCCGGCCAGATCACCGGCAATTTCTCGGTCGAGGAGGCCGACAACCTCGCCGTGCTGCTGCGCGCCGGCGCGCTGCCGGCGAAGCTGACCGTGGTCGAAGAGCGCACCGTCGGCCCCGGCCTCGGCCAGGATTCGATCGACGCCGGAAAACGCGCCGCGATGGTCGGCGGCGCGCTGGTCGTCGTCTACATGCTGACGACCTACGGCGTCTTCGGCGTCTTCGCCGATCTCGCGCTGGGCGTGCATATCCTCTTCATCTTCGCCTCGATGGCCTTGCTCGGCGCGACGCTGACCCTGCCCGGCATTGCCGGCGTCGTCTTCACGATCGGCATGGCCGTCGATTCCAACGTGCTGATCTACGAGCGCATCCGCGAGGAATCGCATCTCGGCCGCTCGGTCATCTCCTCGCTCGACGCAGGCTTCCGGCGCGCCTTCGCGACGATCATCGATTCGAACGTCACGATGTTCGTCGCCGCGGTCATCCTGTATCTCTTCGGCTCCGGCCCGGTGCGCGGCTTCGCCGTCTCGCTCGGTCTCGGCATTCTGACCTCGGTCATCACCGCCGTGACCATGACCCGGATGATGATCGCGCTCTGGTACCGCTACCAGCGCCCGACCAAGCTGCCGATATGAGCGGCGACGCCGAAAGGTTTGCGTCATGAAACTTCTCCGCCTCGCCCCCGAGAACACCAAGTTCGGCTTCATGCGCTTCAGGCGCGTGAGCTACCCGCTCTCGGCGACGCTCTCGATCATCTCGGTGCTGGTGTTCTTTTTCGTCGGCATGAATTTCGGCATCGACTTTTCCGGCGGCACGCAGGTCATGCTGCGCGCCAAGCACGGCGCGGCCGACATCGCGGAATTGCGCAAAGTCGGCGAATCGCTCGGCCTCGGCCAGGTCGAGGTGCAGCGGATCGGGCCGATGACCGACGCGGTGGTCCGCGTCGGCGTGCAGCCCGGCGGCGAAGCGGGGCAGCAGAACGCCGTCAACCTGATGCGCCGGGCCTTCGGCAACGATTACGATTTTCGCAGCGTCGACGAGGTCGGCCCGCGCGTCTCCGGCGAATTGGTGCAGAAGGGCACGCTCGGCATCGTCGTCTCGATCATCGCCGTGCTGACCTATCTGTGGTTCCGCTTCGAGTGGCAATTCGCGGTCGGCGCGATCATCGGCACGATGCACGATCTGCTCCTCACCGTCGGCTTTTTCTGCGTCACCCAACTCGAGTTCAATTCGGCCTCGATCGCGGCGATCCTGACCATTGTCGGCTATTCTCTCAACGAGACCGTCGTGGTGCTCGACCGCATCCGCGAGGTGATGCGCAAATATAAGCGTCTGTCGACCGCCGAAATCGTCGACATGTCGGTCAACGCGGTGCTGCCGCGCACGATCATGACCGCGACGACCGTGTTCCTGGCGCTGCTCGCCCTGTTCTTCCTCGGCGGCGAGGTCATCCGCTCGTTTTCGGCGGCGATGATCTGGGGCATTTTCGTCGCCACCTATTCGTCGATCTTCATCTGCTCGCCGGTCCTGATCTATCTCGGCGTGCGACACGACGTATTCGACAAGGCGTCCGCTCCGGGAGAAGCCGGCGCGGCCGACGCGAAGGCCTGAAGCGTTGAACGAGCCCGGCGGCTACGTTCCGGGACGCCATGCGATCGAGGCCTATGGCGCCGGCGGCTTTCGGTTCGCCGGCATGTCGCATCGCGGCTCGATCCTGGCGACGCCGGCCGGCGTTCGCGCCATCGCGCCGCTGAGCTTCGCCGAGCTCGACGCCGAGACGCTGCGGCCGCTTTTCGACGAGCTGGCGGCCAATCCGCGCTCGATCGAAATCCTGGTGATCGGAACCGGCGAGAAGCTCATCCCGCTCGGCGCCAAGCTGCGCGACCGGCTGCGCAAGGCCGGGCTTCGCTTCGAGGCGATGGCGACCGGCGCGGCGGCGCGGATGTATAACGTGCTCATCGCCGAGGAGCGGCGCGTCGCGGCGGTGCTGATCGCCGCGCCGTGACTCCCCTCTCCTAAAGTAAGGCTGTCCGGGGAAAAGCATGCGCCTTTGGCGGGGCGCTCGACTCGCTTTCGACAGCGCGGCG
>DATGLU010000171.1:0-2587 GCA_035294045.1 Roseiarcus sp.
CCTTTTCGGTTTGTGCGATGTAGGGGTGGCGCAAGTTCAGCGGGGTCGTTTAGAAATTGCTCGATTTTGCGGTTCGGGGCATTGCGGCCCATTTGGGAGCGGCGTTGCGTCCTTTCCGGCGCTCCCGGCTTTCCGCCGCAAAATTCTTCGCCCATATCGTGGCGCTCGCCGCGGCCGAATCGGATGACGAAACCCTCCCCGCGCCTTTCGTTTCGCTCATCGTCCCGGTCTACAACACGGCGCCGGCTTATCTCGACGCGCTCGTCGCCTCGGTTCGCGCCCAGAAAAAGGGCGCCTGGGAGCTGGTCCTTTCGGACGACGGTTCGACTGCGCCCGAAACGCGCGACTGGCTCGACCGGCAACAAGGCGCCGCCGACCTGCGCATCCTGCGCCATGCCCAAAATCGCGGCATCGCCGCCGCCAGCAACGCCGCGATTGAAGCGGCGTTGACGCCCTGGATCGGCTTTCTCGATCATGACGACGCGCTGGCGCCCTACGCCCTGGAGCAAATCTGGCGCGCCCTTCCGGCCAGGCCGGAATGCCAGTTCCTTTATACGGACGAGGTTGTCGCGACCGGCAAAATGCGGCCGGTCGATCTTTTCTTGAAGCCAGCCTTCGATCCCGTCCTGCTCTCCGGGGTCAACTACCTCAACCACTTGTCGCTCTATCGGCGGGAGCGCGTCATCGAGCTCGGCGGGCTGCGCGAAGGCTATGAAGGATCGCAGGATTATGATCTCGTTTTGCGCTACACGCGCGAGCTGAAAGCCGACGAATGCGTTCACCTCCCCTACCCCGCCTATATCTGGCGGCGCGACGGGGCGAGCTATAGCGCCAAAAATATGGGGCGCGCGACCGACAATGCGCGCCGCGCGCTCGCGGAAGCCTATGCTTCGGATTTCGCCGCGCCCGTCGTCGAAGCCGCGGTCGGCGGCGACCTCCACCGGGTGCGATTTGACGCCGCGCGGCGCCATTGGCCGCTGGTTTCAGTGGTCATTCCCAATCGCGATTCCCCGGCGCTCATTTCAAACGTGGTTCAAGGCCTGAAAGAAAAAACGGACTAGCCCCGTCTCGAAATTCTTGTCGTCGACAACGGCACGACGGATGCCAGGGTCTTGGCCTTTTACAAGGCGCAGAAGGAAGGGCCCGTTCCCTTTCAGGCGATCGTTAAGGACGAGCCGTTTAATTTTTCGCGGGCGATCAATAAGGGGATCGCGGCGGCAAACGGCGAAATGGTCCTGCTGCTCAATAACGATATCGAGATTCTAGAGCCGAATTGGCTCAAGGAGATGGTGTGCTGCTTCGATTATCCCGATGTCGGCGTCGTCGGCGCGAAGCTTCTTTATCCGGACCGCACGATTCAACATGCCGGGGTCATCGTGGGCTTCGGCGATCTCGCCGGCCATTGGTACCTTAAGGCCAAGGAGAATTTTCCAGGACCGATGGGGCGGCTCTGGACGCGCCAATCGCTCTCCGCGGTGACCGGCGCCTGCCTCCTTGTTTCGAAGGAGGCGATCGCGCGCATCGGTCCGCTGGATGAAGAACGTTTCGCCATCGCCTATAACGATGTCGACTTCTGTCTCAGAGCGCGCAGCGCCGGCTTCCGAGTCGTTTGGACCCCTTTCGCCACCCTTCTGCATCACGAATCGGCGAGTCGCGGCAGCGACGAGACGCCCAAAAACTTCGACCGATTCCGCCGCGAGCAGGACAATCTGCGCTCGCGCCACGCCACTCATCTTTACGAGGATTTCGCAGTTAGCCCATGGCATACGAAAAATCGTTCAAATCCCGAATGGGCTCGCCTGGCGCGACTGCCCGGGCCGCGATGATGGCGGCAAGACGCCGATCCGCAGCGCTTTCCTTTGTGTCGCGATCCTTACGACGGGCCGCCGATCGGTTGGACTCTTTGGCTGAGGACGCGGAGGTTAAATCTGGCTTGGCGCTCGCCGAATATATCGACGCCGCGCCATCGCCTCAGAACGCTATCGACGCGCTTCAGGGCTGGAACATGGCGCTGCCCGAGCAAGCCGGTGCGGTCGCGGGCGCGGGAGCGTTTTACAATGATCCGCGCATTCTATGGGCTTTCGACCAGTTCGGGCCGCTTGACGGACGAAAGGTGCTCGAACTTGGGCCGCTCGAAGCGTCGCATACTTACATGATCGAGCAGCGCCAGCCCGCGTCGATCTTGGCCATCGAAGCCAACCGCCTGTCATTTCTGAGATGCCTGGTCGTCAAGGAGTTGCTTGGCCTCCGAACTGCGCGATTCCAGCTTGGCAATTTCATGCCGTTTTTGGAGCAAACGGCGGAGCGGTTTGACTTCGTGATCGCTTCGGGCGTCCTCTACCATATGGCGAATCCGGTGAGGCTGCTCGAACTGCTCGCGCTCCGAACCGACGCCGTTTACCTTTGGACTCACTATGCGAGCGATGAGGCAATGCCGTCGGGCGATGCGCGCCGGCTGGCGATTGTCGGCGACGCCCAGAGCGTTGAAAGTCACGGCGTCAGAGTGCGGACATACCAACGCAGCTATTGGGGTGCATGGAAGAGCAAGGCTTTCTGCGGCGGCCCGCATGACGCCCATTGCTGGATC
>DATGLU010000172.1:0-5519 GCA_035294045.1 Roseiarcus sp.
TTCGTTTTACGAACATGGTTCAGGAACGTGTCCTGAAGATTTTGTGCTTTTTCGCTGGCCATGTGCCGATTCCGTTTGTTTTGGGCCGCCTTTTGCGACCGTGCTTGTCGTTGGGACGCTCATACCGACTGCATTTGCGCCTTTTCATCGAGCGGATGGCGGCTTGGCTCGCTTTGAGGCCCGCCGCGGCTAACAAGTAGTGTCACAGCGGCGACAAGGCAAACTTCGGACCATTTCTCCTTCGCTCAGGCCGGCGAGATTTCGGCGAAACGATGAAATTTCTCGCGCAGCGCCAGGGTGATCGCGCCGGGCCGGCCGTCGCCGATGACGCGGTCGTCAACCGCCACGACCGGCATCACGCCGTTGCCGGCGCTGGTTAAAAACGCTTCCCGCGCCGCGTAAGTTTCTTCCAGGGTGAAAGGCCGCTCCTCGAAGGCCACGCCCTCTTTCGCCAGCAAGGCCAAAAGCGTGGCTCGGGTCACGCCGCTGAGGATCGCCCGATCCGCCTGGCGCGTCGCCAATTTGCCCGCCGCGTCGACGATCCAGGCGTTGGTCGAGGACCCTTCGGTGATCCGGCCCCGATCGTCGACCAGCCAGGCCTCGTAAGCGCCCTTTTCCCGGGCCGCCTGCTTGGCGAGGACGTTGGGCAGAAGCTGCAGGCTCTTGATCTGCGGACGCCGCCAGCGCTCGTCCGGCAAGGCGACGACCCGGACGCCCGAAGAAGCATTGGCCTCGCCCTTGCGGCGGTCGACCGGCTTGGCGCTGACGACGAGGCTGGCGCGGCCGGCGGCCGGAAAGCCGTGGTCGCGCGGCGCGACGCCGCGCGTGATCTGAATGTAGACGAGGCCGTCGCGGACGCGGTTGCGGCGGATGACCTCGCGCATGATCAGCTTGAGCGCGGCGAGGCCGACCGGCGCGGCGATGCGCAGAGCGGCGAGCGAGCGCTCGAGCCGCGCAAGATGCGGCTTTTCGTCGATCAGCGCGCCGTCGCGGATTTCGCAGACTTCGTAGACGCCATCGCCAAACTGATAGCCGCGGTCTTCGATATGGACCCGAGCGTCGGCGTGGCGGCGATAGGCGCCGTTGACGAAAGCGATGCGGGTCATGGGTCCTTGGGACTCTGCTTTGCGTCATTGCCGCGAAAGCGGGAATCCAGGAAGCCTCCGCGCGCGCCGGATGGACCGCGCTGGATTCCCGCTTGCGCGGGAATGACAAGGTACAAGTACGATATTATCAACTTAATCCACGCCGAGCGATTTCAGCTTGCGATGCAGCGCCGAGCGCTCCATGCCGATGAATTCGGCGGTGCGCGAAATATTGCCCCCGAACCGGTTGATCTGCGCGACGAGATATTCGCGCTCGAAGACTTCGCGCGCTTCGCGCAAAGGCAGGCTCATCAGTTTCTCGCCGCCGACGCCGCTCGGAATCGACGGCACCAGGGCGCCGATTTCGGACGGCAACAAAGCCGCGGTGATCTCCGAATCGGATTCGCCGGCCGCGAGGATCATCAGCCGTTCGACATTGTTGCGCAATTGGCGGATGTTGCCGGGCCAATCATGCGATTGCAGCACCGCCATCGCGTCGGGCGCGATGCGGCGGCGCGGCGCGCCCATCGCCGCCGAGATTTGATCCATGAAGAATTCGATCAGCTCCGGAATGTCCTCGCGCCGTTCGGACAGCGAGGGCGCGCGGATCGGCACAACCGACAGCCGGTGGAACAGATCCTCGCGGAAGCGTCCCTCGGTGATCGCCTCGGCGAGATCGCGGCTGGTCGATGAGATGATCCGTACGTCGACATGGACGCGCGCCGCGCCGCCGACGCGCTGGAAATTCTGATCGACCAGGACGCGCAGGATTTTCGACTGCGTCTCCAGCGGCATGTCGGCGACTTCGTCGAAATAGAGCGTCCCGCCATGAGCTTCTTCGAGCGCGCCGACGGAGCGCGCGCGCACGCCGTTGGCCTCGACGCCGAAAAGCTCGGCCTCCATCCGCTCCGGCGCCATGGTCGGGGCGTTGATGACGACGAACGGCCCGGCGGCGCGCGCCGAATGGGCGTGTATGAGCCGCGCCGTCAGCTCCTTGCCCGCTCCGGCCGGACCCGAAATCAGCACGCGCGAATTGGCCGGACCGACCCGCTCGATGATGCGCCGCAGATTGTTGATCGCCGCCGACGAGCCGACCAGCCGGTCGACCGACCCGGCGCGGGCGCGGAGATCGCTGACTTCGCGCTTTAGCCGCGACGTTTCGAGCGCCCGCTCGGCGATCAGGATCAGCCGATCCGACTTGAACGGCTTCTCGATGAAGTCATAGGCGCCGAGCTTGATCGCGGTGACCGCGGTTTCGATATTGCCGTGGCCCGAAATCATCACCACCGGCACGTTCGGATGCTGCTTCTTGACGATTTCGAGCAATTGCAAGCCGTCGAGCCGCGAGCCTTGCAGCCAAATGTCGAGCAGGATGAGCTGCGGCCGTCGCGCCTCGATCGCGGCGAGCGCTTCGTCGGAATTGCGCGCCAGCCGCGCGCCATGTCCCTCGTCGGAAAGGATGCCCGCGACAAGCTCGCGGATGTCGTCTTCGTCGTCGACAATGAGAATATCTGTCGCCATCAGTTCAACAATGCTCGCTGATTGTTTCTCGACTCCTCGGACTCGCCGGTCTTCGCCTCCTCGACGATCGGCAGGATCAGGCGCACCTGGGCGCCGCGGCCGCCGTCGATCCGCTCCAGGCCGTCGAGCAATTCGACCGCACCCCCATGGTCCTCAAGAATTTTGATGACGATCGGAAGGCCGAGGCCGGTGCCCTCCGCGCGGGTGGTGACGTAAGGCTCCATCAGCTTGTGGCGATCTTCGGCCGGAAATCCCTTGCCGTTATCGCTCACCGAGATGATCGCCCGCCGCTCGTGATCGATCTGCAAGTCGACGACGATGCGCCCCTGCCCGCGCGCCGCCTCGTCAATCGCGTCGATCCCCTCGCCGGCGTTCTTGATGACGTTGGTCAGCGCCTGCGACATCAGCCGGCGGTCGAACTTCGAGAAGAGCGGCGCCGCCGGCAGATTGTCCTCCAGCGCGATTTCGGGCCGTCCGACCCGCATCAGGAAGAGGACTTGCCGGACGCAATCGACGAGGTCGTCGCGGGCCGGCAGCGCCTTCGGCATCCGTGCGAAGGAGGAAAATTCGTCGACCATGCGCTTGATGTCGTCGACTTGTCGGATGATCGTCTCGGTGCATTGATCGAAGACGTCGCGGCCTTCGAGGATCAGCTTGCCGTAGCGCCGCTTGAGCCGCTCGGCGGAAAGCTGAATCGGCGTCAAGGGATTCTTGATCTCGTGGGCGATGCGCCGCGCGACATCGGCCCAGGCCGCGGTACGTTGCGCGGTGATCAAATCGCTGATGTCGTCAAGCGTCACCACCGCGCCCTGGTCGGGACGCTGCGGATTGCTGGTCACGCGGACGTTGAGGACGCGGTCGCGGCCGTCGCGCTGCAGCTTGGCCTGGCCTTGATGCAGGCGCAGCCGGCCTTCCCGCGCCTCTTCGAGGATGGGACCGATCTCCGGCAAGAGACTTTCGAGCTTCACGCCGATCAGGCCGGCCGGCTCGGCGACCGGCGCCAGAAGGCGATCGGCGGCGGCGTTGCGCACCGTGATCACGCCATTGCCGTCGACGCCGATCACGCCGGCGGGAACGCCGGCGAGCACCGCCTCGGTGAAAGCGCGCCGCTCGTCGTTCAGCGAATTGGCGGCGATAAGCCGGTTCTGCTGCTGGCTGAGCTCCTGCGTCATCTTGTTGAAGGTTTCGCCAAGATGGCCGAGATCGCCTTCCGAGCGGCGCGTCGGCACCTGGACGTAGAGATTGCCCGAGGCGACTTCGTCGGCGGCGCGGATCAACCGCCTGATCGGCGCAACGAGCTGATTGGCGAAAGCAAGGCCGAGCCAGATCGCCGCAAGCAGCATGGTCAGCGCCAGCAGGATGAACATCACGCCGAAGCCGATTTCGATGTTGCGGCGGTGCGCGTCGAAGAGATCGTAGGTCGAGACGACCTCGGCCGCGTCGCGCGAGAAGCTTTCCGAGAATGGATCGATCGGCCGCCCGACATAGAGATAGCTGTCCTCGATG
Source organism: Roseiarcus sp. (assembly GCA_035294045.1). Taxonomy (GTDB): domain Bacteria; phylum Pseudomonadota; class Alphaproteobacteria; order Rhizobiales; family Beijerinckiaceae; genus Roseiarcus. The sequence continues at coordinate 4,113 of DATGLU010000172.1, forward strand.
CCGGAGATCGGGCGAAGCGCGATGAAGGTTTTGCCGTCGGCGAGAAGTAGGCAGAGCGGCGCGTCTTTTTGCGCGTCCTGAAAATCGGCGGGCGCGGGCTTGGCGATTTGCCGCGGATCTGACTCGTCCGCCCGATCCTCGATCGCGCCGTTCGATTTCATGATCACCGCGACTGAGAAATTGAGGAACTTGGCGCGCGAATTGAGATAGTCGTGAAACAGGCTGCGGTCGGTCTGAAAGAGATTGGCGCTTTGCGAGAGGTCGGAGGCGGTCAATTCGGCGTCGCGCAGCAGCGAGCGGCATTGCGATTCGCGATAGAGATGCGTCGCTTCCGTGGTCTTGCCGATGAAGCTGCGGATATCCTCCATGAAGACCGGGTTGAGGCCGCGCTCCAGCGACACCGTGGCGACGACCGCGGTCACCAGGGCCGGAACCGCGGCGACGAGGGAAAACAGCGCAACGACGCGGCTGTGCAGCCGCGCGCCGGCTCGCCCGGCCCGCCGCGCCGAGATCACTTTCCGCGTCTCCAGCGCGATCAGCGCGAGAAGGATGACGATCAGCAGCGCATTGCCGGAGAAGATCGCCAGCACGACCGGCCGGGTCGGAATGACCGGGGTGAAGCCGGCGAAGACGACAAAGGTGAAAATGGAAAGCGCCAGCGCGGCGGCGACCGCCGCCGGCCCGAACCGGCCGACGGAGCGACTTTCGTCGGAACGCGCGACCGCCCCTTCGCCTTTCGCCCTTCGCGTCATTCCCTCGCAGCCATGCGCCGGGTTTGACCCGGCGCGCCCCTTAATCGTTGCAGTCCTGCAACGTTGTTGCAAGATTGCGACAATTCGGCGGCGAAGCCAAGTTTTCCAGAGGCGGCCGGTCAGCGGATGGCGCGGATGGCTTTCAGATCGAGATCGCGGATTTTCTTGCGCAGCGTGTTGCGGTTAAGGCCGAGGATTTCGGCCGCCTTGATCTGATTGCCCCTTGTCACGGCCAGGGTCGCGGCGATCAGCGGCGCTTCGAGCTCGCGGACGACGCGGTGATAGAGTCCGACGGGCGGCGGCTCGGCGCCGAAAGAGCGGAAGAGCTCGCCGACCGAGCGCTCCATATCCGCGGCGAAGCTCTCGCCAGTCGCCGAGGCTGCGGCGCCGCGGCCGGCCGGCGCCGGCCCGGCCAGAGCCGGCGCGGCGAGCGGCGCGTTGAGGCCGAGCTCGGTCTCGATCAGCGCCTCGCTGATCGTCTCCTGCGGATAGAGTGCGGCGAGGCGCCGGACGAGATTTTCGAGCTCGCGGATGTTGCCGGGCCAGGCGTACTGTGCCAATCGTCGCAGCGTGTCGGCGTCCGGCTCCCGCAAGCGCTTGCCCAGCCGTTTGCCGAACTTCGCCAGGAAGTGCCGCACCAAAAGCGGGATGTCTT
>DATGLU010000173.1:0-2610 GCA_035294045.1 Roseiarcus sp.
CGGAAAAGGACGCCCTCGCCGGCTTGGCCGAAGCGGACGGTGACGATCACCGTCACGCCATGGGTCACGTCGGGGTCGTCGCCGGCGTCCTTGACCACCCCGGCCCGGGCGAAATCGGCGCCGCGCTCGCTGAGCGCCAGCGCGAAGCTCGGCCGAGCGCCGTTCGGCAGGCTGACCTCGACCGGATCGGGGAACTCGCCGGCGATCAGCGCCTCGAACGCCGCGCTCGCCGCCGCCGTGGCGCAGCATCCCGTGGTCCAGCCATAGCGCAGCGTCTTGACCTCGCTCATGACCGCGACAATAGACGCCTTGCCTGAAAGCCCGAAACCCGAAAGGCGAGACATGAGCGGGGCGAATCCGGCCGACATCGCGTTCGAGCCGGGAACCGTATGGCTGGTCGGCGCCGGGCCGGGCGATCCCGGCCTGCTGACGCTGCACGCGCTCGACGCGCTGAAAAAGGCGGACGTCATCGTCTATGACGCGCTGGTCTCGGAACGGGTTCTGGAACTCGCCGCGCCGAACGCGCGGCGCGAATTCGCCGGCAAGCGCGGCGGCCGGCCGTCGCATAGCCAGAAAGACATCACGCTGCGGCTGATTGAACTCGCGCGCCAGGGCTTGCGCGTGCTGCGGCTGAAGGGCGGCGATCCGTTCGTGTTCGGCCGCGGCGGCGAGGAGGTGAAAGCGCTGGCCGAGGCGGGCGTTCGCTTCCGCGTCGTGCCGGGGATCACCGCCGGGATCGGCGGCCTCGCTTATGCCGGCATTCCGGCGACGTCGCGCGAGACCAACCAGGCGTTGATCCTCGTCGCCGGCCACCCCGCCGCCGACGGCGAGGACCGCATCGACTGGGAGGCGCTCGCCGCCGCCGGCCAGCCCCTGGTCGTCTATATGGGCTTATCGCGCCTCGCCGAGATCGCCGCGCGCCTGATCGGCGGCGGCATGGCGCCCGAGACCCGGCTGGCTCTGCTGTTCGAAGCGACCTTGCCCGGCCAGATTGTGATCGAGACGACGCTGGCCGGCGCGCGCGACGATCCGCCGCGCGGGCCCGGCGCCGCGCCGGCTTTGGTCGTGATCGGCGCGATCGTCGGCTTGCGCGACGCCTTGCTGGCGCATCTCCTCCCGTCATGAGCGCGCCCGGCCTCGTCGTCGCCGCGCCGCGTTCGAGCAGCGGCAAGACCACGCTCGCGCTCGGCCTGATGCGCGCCTTCGCGCGCCGCGGCCTCAAAGTCGCCGGCTTCAAATGCGGGCCGGATTATATCGACCCCGCATTTCATGAAGCGGCGACCGGGCGGCGCGGCGTCAATCTCGATTCCTGGGCGATGGCCCCGGCTTTGCTCAGCGCGTTGGCGGCGGAGGCGAGCGCCGGCGCTGATCTTATCCTCTGCGAAGGCGTGATGGGCCTATTCGACGGCGTCCCCGCGCCGCCAGGGAAAAGCGGCTCATCGGCCGACATCGCCGCCGCCCTTGGCTGGCCGGTGCTGCTCGTTCTCGACGTGAGCGGCCAATCGCAATCGGCCGGCGCGGCGGCGCTCGGTTGCAAGGCGTTCGACCCGCGCATCGAGATCGGCGGAATCGTGATGAATCGCGTCGGCAGCGAGCGGCACAAGCGGCTCGCCGCAGAGGCGATTGCGCAAGCCGGGCTTCCCGTGCTCGGCGCCTTGCCGCGCGCAGCCGACATTGTCCTGCCGGAGCGGCATCTTGGCCTTGTTCAGGCGAGCGAGACGCGCGATCTCGACGCGACGCTCGACCGGCTCGCCGATTTCGCCGCCGCTCATGTCGATCTCGACGCCGTTTTGGCGCTCGCCAAGCCGACAACGGCGGCCGCGGCGCGGGCGCCGGTAGCGCCGCCGGGACAGAGAATCGCGATCGCGCGCGACGCCGCCTTCTCGTTCCTCTATCCGCATCTCGAACAGGCCTGGCGCAAGGCCGGCGCGGAATTGACGTACTTTTCGCCGCTCGCCGACGAGGCGCCGGCGCCGGATTGCGATTTCTGCTGGCTGCCGGGCGGCTATCCCGAACTGCATGCCGGCCGCTTAGCGTCGGCGCAGAATTTCCTCAGCGGAGTCCGGCGCTTCGCCGCGACGAAGCCGATCCATGGCGAATGCGGCGGCTACATGGCGCTCGGCCGCGGCTTGATCGACGCGGACGGCGTCCGCCATGAAATGGCGGGCCTGCTCGGTCTTGTCAGCTCGTTCGCCACGCGGCGGATGACGCTCGGCTACCGAGAGGCGACGCTGCTTGGCGACCATCCGCTCGGACGCAAAGGCGCGCGCTATCGCGGCCATGAATTCCATTATGCGACGATCGTCGAGCCGGGCGGCGACCAGCCTTTCGCCGAAGTGGCGGACGCCTATGGCTCGCCGCCGACGCCGGCCGGCGGCCGCCGCGGATTGGCGTCAGGAAGCTTTTTCCATTTGATCGCCCCGTACCACGTAGAGCGTCAGGGCTAGAGAACGTCGGTTTCCCGGCCGCAGAAGCCATCGCGTCGACGACTCTGGGACAGCGTGGCGGCTTGGCCCGAACTGCGCGGGAATGTCGGTTGACTTTGAGACTTTTGCTCGTATTCTCGCTAGGCCGTCGTGAGAAGGAAGCCGGTGCAAGTCCGGCGCGGTC
>DATGLU010000174.1:0-5352 GCA_035294045.1 Roseiarcus sp.
GCCGCCGCGCTTGATGCGCAGAATGCGGGAGGGCTCATAACAGCCGCAGAAGAGATCGCCGCGCTCGTCGAAGGCTATGCCGTCCGGCAGGCCCAGCAGGTCGGTCGCAAACGGCGTCGCCTCGCCGGCGCTTCCGTCCGCCGCTATGGCGACGCGCGTGATCCGCCGGGCGAAGGTCTCGCAGACATAGAGCGCCGCGCCCGACGGCTCGAGCGCCAGGCCGTTGGCGAAGACGAGCGGCCGGTCGTACCAGAGCCGGCCCTCGCCGGTCGCCAGGTCATAGGCCCAGACGCCGGGGCCGGGCGTTGCGAAATCGTGACTGTCGGAGACGAGCAGCCGGCCGCGCGCCGCGTCGATCGCCGGATAATTGGGAATGCGGATTCCGGGCGGCGTGAAGCGCTGGGTTCGGCGCGTGGCGAGATCGAGGCGATAGACGGCCTTGTCGCGTAGATCGCAGAAGAACAGAGCCTCGTCGCGCAAGAAGGCGAGGCCGAGCGTGAAGCCGCCGCCCTGCGCGACGCGCTCGATGCGCGTCCCGGTCGGATCGATGCGCAGCACCTCGCCATTCTCGCCGCCGCACCAAATCCATCCGTCCGGACCGATGGCGAGGCCTTCCGGATGCTGCAGGCGCGGCTCGCTGAACAGGCCGTCGAAGAACACGCGCGCCCGGCTCATCGGCAGGACGGGATTTTCGGCCGTGGCAAAACGATGGATCATGAAAAAGCTCCCTCGCTGCGCCTGCAAATCGCCGCTCTCGTCATCATTCGCCCCGTACGACGAGGCCGCCGTCGACGCGCATGATCTCGCCGGTGATGAAGGAGGCGCGGTCGCTGGCGAGGAAGGCGACGAGCTCCGCCACTTCCTCGGGCTGGCCGAAACGGCCGATCGGGTGCGCGCGATTCCAGGTGGCGATGAGCTCGTCGGGATTGGGATGCTCGCGGAAGACTTTCTCGTTCAGCGGCGTCATGATCGTTCCGGGCGCGACCGCGTTGACCCTGATCCCGAACGGCGCCAACTCCACCGCCGTCTGCTGCGTCAAGGCGTTGATGCCGCCCTTAGCCGCGGCATAGGCGGCCCAGCCCTTGAACCCGGCCAGCGCCTGCACCGACGACATATTGACGATGGCGCCCTTCTTCTGCTTGCGCATCTGCGGCAAGCAAGCCTTCATGCCGCGCCACACGCTGCTGAGATTGGTGGAGAGGACGCGGCTCCAGGTCGCCTCGTCGGTCTCGTCGACGATTCCGCCGATCGCCTGGGCGGCGTTGTTGACGAGGATGTCGATCCGGCCGTAGCGGGCGATCGCCGCCGCGGCGGCCGCTTCAAGATCGGCGAGCGAATTGACGTCGACGCGAAGGAAATGGGCGCTGCCGCCCGAGGCGACGATCTCAGCGGCGCTCCCCTCGCCAGCCGACGCATCGATGTCGGCGAGGAAGACGTGAGCGCCGCCTTGCGCCATCAAGCGCGCGCAGGCCCGCCCGATGCCCATCCCCGCGCCCGTCACGATCGCCACCCGGCCGTCGAAATCGCCCATCGTCATTCGCCTTTGAAATTGGGTTTCCGCTTGTCCAGGAAAGCCGCGACGCCCTCTTCGGCGTCATCGGCGCCATAGAGCCGGAACAGGACTTCCTGTTCGAGCGTCAGCGCCGCCGGCAAGGCCGCGTCGGGACCGATGCGAATGAGCCGCTTCATCTCGGCTTGCGCTAAGGGCGCGACGCTCAGCATCGCTCGCGCGCGCTCGAGCGCGGCGGCCGGCAACTCCTCGTCGGGGCAGACCGCCGCCGCCAGGCCAAGCTGGAACGCGCGCTCGCCGGTCATCCGGCGCGCCGCCAGCATGACGTCGGAGGCGACATATTTGCCGACGGCGCGAACGAGGCGCTGCGTGCCGCCGCCGCCGGGCGAAAGGCCGAGCAGGCCTTCCGGCAGGCCGAGCCGCGCGCTCGCCGCGCAAAGGATGACGTCGCAGCACAGCGCGATCTCGAAGCCGCCGCCCAGCGCATAGCCGCGCACCGCCGCGATGGTCGGCTTCGGCAAGGCTTCGAGCTTGTCGAAAACGCGCCGGCTCTCGTGCTGATAGGCGATGAACGGCTTGGCGCGCCGGCCGCGATATTCGCCGATATCGGCGCCGGCGACGAAAGCGCGCTCGCCCGCGCCGGTCAGGATCACAACGCGCGCGTTTCGGTCCTCGGCGAGGCGGTCGAGCGCCTCGTCGAGACGGCGGATCACCTCGCTCGAAAGCGCGTTGAGCTTTTCCGGCCGATTGAAGGTCAGCCGCACAATGCCCGGCTCGACCGTCTCGCTCAGCAGCACAGAATCCGGCATGGCCTATCCTTTGACCGCGCCGGCGGTGACGCCGGCGACGAATTGGCGCTGCAAAAGGAAGAACAGAGCGATGACCGGCAGCGAGATCAGCACCGAGCTCGCCATAAGCTCGCCATAGCGAATGCCGTATTGCCCGATGAAGTCGTTCATGCCGACCGGCAGCGTCCGCATGTCACGCGTCGAGGTGAAAGACAGCGCGAAGAGAAATTCCTGCCAGGTCACGATCAGCACGAAAACGGCGGTCGCGACAATGCCTGGCCGGCAGAGCGGCACGATGATCGAGACAAAGGTCCTGAACGGCCCCGCCCCGTCGATTGCCGCGGCCTCGTCGAGCTCGACCGGGAGGCGCGCGAGAAAGCCGCGCAGCATCCAGATCGCCACCGGCAGCGTGATCGTAACATAGGCGATGATCAGCGAGGCGTATGTGTTGAGAAGGCCGGCGCCTTTCATCATTTTGTAGATGGGGATGATGATCGCGCTCGCCGGAAACATCTGCGCCGCGACAATGAGGCCCATAATCGCGAAAACCAACCGCGTCTGGGCGCGGGTGAAACTATAGGCCGCCGGCAAGGCCAGCGCGACGGTGATCGCCACGGTCGACAGCGAGACGATCAGCGAGTTCACGAAATAGGTCCGGAACTCCGGCCGGAACGCCGTCACGTAATTGTCCAAAGTCGGATTCTGCGGCCAGAGCCGCGCCGGAATCGCGAATGGCTCGCTCGCCGGCTTCAGCGAGACGGAAACCATCCAGAAAAACGGCAGCAGGATGATCGCGGCGAGCGCCACCTGAAGGATGGTCAACCCGGCTTTGCCGAGAAAAGCCCTGCCGATCCAGGACCGCGCCGTCATCGCGCCCCCCATCGCAGGCCGGAGCGCTGGATCAGAAAATACGTCGCGATGAGCAGCGCCAGCACGATGATCGAGAACACGCCATATGTGGCGGCTTCGCCGAAACGAAACTCGCCGAAACCGAGTTCGTAGATTTTGGTCGGGAAAATGTGGGTCGCATTTTCAGGCCCGCCGCGCGTTAAGACCCAGATCATGTCGAAATAGTTGAAGGTGAGAATCGTTGTCAGCACGAGGTTGATCGCGATGACCTCGCGCATGGAGGGGAGGACAACATAGATGATGCGCTGCAGCCGGCTCGCCCCATCGATGATCGCGGACTCAACCTGCTCCTGATCGACATTCTGCAAAGCGGCAAGATAGATGACCGTGGAGAACGGAAATCCCTTCCAGACCGCGGCCGCGATCGCCGCCGCCATGGCCGTCGAGGTTGAGGCCAGCCAGGCGACGCCATGGTCGATCAGCCCAAGGCTCATCAGGAAGGAGTTGATCAGCCCGAGCTGCGGGTCCTCCATGAAGCGCCAGAGGATGGCGCCCACCACGCCCGGCAGGACCCAGGGCAGCAGGACGAGCGAGCGCATCAGGCCGGTCGTCGGCAGGCGCTGGTTGAGCAGCAGCGCGGTGACGAATCCGAAGAGATTCTGGAACAGGACGACGAAAACGGTCCAGACGCAGGAATTCCACGCAATTTGTCCGAATTCGCCGCTGGAGAGAATCTTGGCGTAGAGCCTCAGCCCGACGAATTGCGGATGCGGATTGATGAAAGAGGTGGCATAGAGGCTCTGGATGATCGTTCCGATCATCGGATAGTACATCAACCCGCCGACAAGCAGGATCGCCGGGGTCATGAAAACCCAGACCAGCCAAAAGCCGCGTTCTGGCATGGCTTTTTGCCGCCTTACACGCGCGCGGGAGATCGCCGGTGAAGCGCGCCGGATAAGCGCGAAATCGCCGATCGTCGCGCTGGCGCGGGAGACGGAAGCTTTCCGCCACATCGACGGATCACACCTGGCGGCCAAGGCCGACGTTCGGCCGTGGCCGAGCGCCGGTTTCGCAGCGCCAACCTTCCCAGGAGCCCTGAGAAGGCGCACCGGCCTTCAGCGTCTCGCTCACTTTGTCGCGTCGATCGCTTTGCAGGCTTTCGCCGCCGCTTTCGCCGCGTCCATGCCCGCATAGATGTCCTGCGCCAGCGTGACTTCGATGTTGGAGACTTCGAGGTAGCGCGGCGAGAGCGGCCGCGGCGCGGCGTTGTTGAGCTGCTCCAGGATTTTCTCCGGCCCCTTTCTGTTCGCCTTGAGGAAGGCGTCGGCGGCTTTGATATTGGCAGGTATCAAATCCACGACCTTGCCGTTGACGTCCTCGCGCGTGAGGAACTGGATGAATTTCCAGACCGCGTCCTTATGCGGCGAGGACTTATACATCACAAGATTCCAGCCGCCGAACGTGCCGATCGGCTTCTTGCCCGCCGGCGCCGTGCCGTCGACGAAATCCCAGTTGATCTTCGATTTCTGCAAGGTCGGCTGCTCGAGCGCCGGCCAGAATTCGATCGCCAGGGAGCCGTTGAGGAACAATTCCCGCATGTCGCCGGACGCGGCGTTGGCGATGCCTTGCGGCGCATAGGGCGCGAGCGATTGCAGATATTTCAGCGCGCCGACCGAGGCCTCGCTGGTCAGGCCGCACGAGCCGTCGTCATTGAGCACCTTGCCGCCATTCGAGAAGATGAAACTGTCCATGACGACGACCGTGTCTTCGCCCTTATGGGCGAATAGGCCGATTCCGTATTTGCCATTGCCGGTAAGCTTCTTGCCCGCGGCTGCAAGGCCGTCAAAGGTCGCGATGCTTTGCGGCTCGACGCCGGCCGCCTTGAGCAAGTCGGCATTGTAGAAGCTGAACTGCCAGACATCGACATTGAACGGAATGCCCCAAAGCTTGCCGCCGTAATTCGCCGACGCCCAGGCGCCGGGGAAGAAGGCGTTGGCGGTGATGCCGCTTTTCTTGGCGAGATCGTCGAGCGGCTCGATCGCGCCCGCTTCGGCGAAAGCCGCGACCCAGATTTGATCGATCGTCGAAACGTCCGGGGCGTTGCCGCCCTGCACCGCGGTCAGCAGGCGCTGCTGGTATTCGGGGTACGGAATCGTCGTCACTTCCACCTTGATGCCCGGATTGGCGGCCTCGAAGCTCTTCACC
>DATGLU010000175.1:0-5392 GCA_035294045.1 Roseiarcus sp.
CGGCGCGTTGGCGCGCGGCTGGGCGGTCTGCGTGCCGAGCTATCCCTTGGCGCCGGGGGCGCGCATTGCGGCGATCACGCGGCGCTTCGCCGCCGCCGTTCAATTCGCCGCAGCGCGAATGGACGGACCGCTCCGCCTCGCCGGCCATTCCGCCGGAGGCCATCTCGTCGCGCGGATGATCTGCGAAGATTCGCCGCTGCCGAAACATTTGCGCGATCGAATCGCGCATGTCGTTTCGATCAGCGGGCTACACGACCTGCGCCCGCTGCTGCGCACGCGGATGAACGCGACGCTCGGCTTGGACGCGGCCGAGGCGGCGCGCGAAAGCCCCGCTCTCCACGAACCCTTGGCGGGGCGTTCGATCGCCTGCTGGGTCGGCGGCGCGGAGCGCCCGGAATTCATCCGCCAGAGCCGGCTCCTCGCCAATATCTGGACCGGGCTGGGCGCGGCGACGGAATTCGCGATCGTCGAGGGACGACATCATTTCGACGTCGTTGACGACCTGATCGACCCTCAGTCCGGGTTGATCCAGACTTGGCTGAACGAATAGGACGCGCGGCTTTCGCCCGCCGCTAGAGTCCGCCCCTCTCGCGCGCTTCGCTTGGCGAAAAGCCGAATTCGCGGCGAAAGGCGCGGGCGAAATCGCCGGCGAGGCGATAGCCGACGCTCGACGCGATGTCCTGGATGCGCCGGTCCTTATCGGCGACAAGCGCGGCGCGCGCGGCGTGGAGCCGTCGGCGCTGGATGTAACGGGCGACGCCGCCTTCCGGCTCGAAGGCGCGATCAAGGCTTGATCGGGACACGCCCAGCTCGTGCAGGAGGCGGTCGGGGCCGAGATCGGGATCGCTCAAATGCCCTTGGATATAGGCGCGGCCGCGCTCGAACAACGCCGTCTCGATCGCCGGGCGGGCGGCGTCGAGCCTATCGCGCGAGGGCTGAATGCATGTTGCGACCATGGCTATGGCGGCGCGGCCGGCGGTGAGCAATTCCTCTTCGCTCATCCCGATGATGCGCTTTTCGAGATCGGTCAGATAGTCGGCGAGAAGCTCGGCGAGCGGGCCGGAAAGCGTCGTGGCGCTCGCGCTGTCGAGCGCCGACGCCACGTCGCCGAGCGCGTCGCGCGGCAAGAACATGGCCAGCCCCTCGTAATCGCTCAATTGACCGCGATGCTCTTGATCAAGCGAGACCAGGAACATATCGCCGGGCCCGGCGCGAAGTTCGCGGCCGCCCGCTTCGAGACGCGCTTCGCCCGAGCGGCCGAGAACGAGCGACCAATGATCGAGGGGCGAGCGGCTCCCCGGACGCGCGACCCGCTCCAGCGCATGCGCGCTGAACCGGCCCGAATTGAGGATGACGCCGCCCAGATTGGCGCTGACATATTCGGCGGTGAAGCCGTTGGCGGCGTGGTCGTAGGAGAGCGGGACTGTGTCCCAGAAAGCGCTTAGCCGTGTCCGCCAGACGTCAAACTGGTCGCGACGGTCGTAGGCGGCGAGCGACAGGAGGCGCGGCGCGGCGGGATCCCGGTCCTTGAAGTCCCGCGGCGCGCGCGGTACCGGCTGGATAGGAAGAGCGCCGCCGCTTTTTTGCGGGCGCGGGAATATGCTTTGCTGACTCATGTCGCACCTTGCCAATGATAGCGTGCTGCTCGCCAGAAATTGGCCTCAGGCGCGAGCCGCCGGCCGGCGCCCTCTGCTGCATGCCGCCGTAGGAAAATAAAAAGGCTGATTGCTGGCGTTTGTGAAGCGATTCTGGCGCAACATTATGGGATTGCTCGCCTTTGCCGTAGAAATTCTCCATCCTTTAAAAAAACTTTAGAATGTCGCTCCGGCAGGCTTCCCGTTTCTCTCCAAACCGCGCAGACGAGGAAGACGGCGCGCCAATCAACGCGCGCTTCCGCGCAAGGCCGCCATGCGTCGGCGATAGCGTGAGTGAAATCGAGGCAAGCGCGCAAGTTGAGAAAAATAGAAGCCGAGGTTTGATAGAAGATCGCCGCGCCTCCTAAAGCATTCCCATTGTAGAACGCAGCAAGAACCTTTTACGATGAGAAAGGACGTCTATTGACTCTTTTTTAGCAAGGATCAGAGTCCGGCGTTTCAGCGTTGCGTAGGAGCCCCGCGTGCCGACCGCTCGTCCCTATTGGAAGGGCTATCTCAAGCTGGCCCTCGTATCCTGCCCGATCGCGCTTTACACCGCCTCTTCGTCGAGCGAGCGCGTCGCCTTTCGGCAGATCAACAAGAAGACCGGCAACCGCCTGCGGCAGCAGCTCATCGACGAGGTGACGCGCCAACCGGTCGAGGCGGAGGACAAGGGCAAAGGCTACGAATACGCCAAGGGCCAATATCTCGCGATCGAGGACGAGGAGCTGGAATCCATCGAGATCGAAAGCAATCATACGATCGAGATCGATTCCTTCGTGCCGCGCGCCGAGATCGATGAGCGCTATCTCGAGAACCCCTATTATATCGCGCCGAACGATCCGGTCGGCCAGGAGGCTTTCGCGGTCATCCGCGAAGCGATGCGCGGCAAGGCGATGGTCGGGCTCGGCCGCGTCGTGCTCGCCAAGCGCGAGCGGATTATGATGCTCCAGCCCTGGGACAAGGGCCTGATGGGCACGACGCTGCGCTATCCTTACGAGCTCCGCCAGCCGAAGGACTATTTCTACGACATTCCCGAGATCAAGGTTCAGCCGGATTTGCTCAAGCTCGCCGAGCACATCCTCAAGAACAAGGAGCAGCGCTTCGATCCGGAGCAGTTCGTCGACCGCTACGAGGAGGCGGTTCTCGAAATGCTCAAGAAGAAGCAAGCGGGCATGCCGGCGCCCAAGGCCAAGGCCGCCTTCACGCCGCCGAGCAATGTCGTGAATCTGTTCGACGCCTTCCGGCAGAGCATCGCCGAGGAAGAGGGGGCGCTCGCTCAACCGGCGAAGCCCAAGGCCGCCAAGCCGAAAAAAGGCAAGGCCAAGGTCGAGGGGCAACGCGAATTGCTGCTGCCGATTCCAGGAAAGAAGGGCGAGGAAGCCAAACCGGCCAAGGCCAAGGGCGAAGAGGCCAAACCGGCCCGCCCTTCCGCCTCGTCGCCGCGCCGAAAAGCCGGCTAAGGCGGGGCTGAGCAAGCCACGCACGGCGGGCCGGCGGCCGACCTCCGGAGGGCTGCCGGCTTTCCCTTGCTCAATCGCGTCGCGCTCGCCATCTGCCGTTCGCTTCAGCACAAAGAGAGCGCGCGATGACCTCTTACGCGGCGATCGGCTCCGCCTTGGGCGCGGCATTCTTGAGCTCATCCGTCGAAGCGGACGAGTCCCTGACGATCGTGCTCGCGGTTGGCTTTTCGCGCGGCTGGCGGCCCGCCTTGGGCGGCGCAGGCTTGGCCCTGCTGGCCTTGGCCGCGCTCGTCGCCCTGCTAGGATCGCTGCTCGGCCTCGTCCCTATCGGCCTGCTCCAATATGCGATCGGCGTGCTCTTGATCCTGTTCGGCCTGCGCTGCGCGCCGCGCTCGGCGAAATCGTCGGCCTGTTCGTCGATGACGCTGGGCTCGCGCTGCTTTCCGCGCTGGTCATCGCCATCGTCACCTTGGCGACGAAACTCGGACTGATCGCGCCGCTATGGAGCGCCGCGGGCCTCGTCGTCGGCTGCGCCATCGCATTGACCGCGAGCCTCGTGTGCGCGCGCCGCGACAGCAAATGAAGGAGGAGGAGATCGACGAGCGGACCGAAGCAGGGCTTTCGACCGTGCGTTGACCGCTCATCCGAAGCTGGCGATTGTCGCTGGCCCGAAGCGGCCTGCGGCCTGAACCATCTGCATTGGCGCCCGTCTAAATCGCGGCCGCGGAAGCCGCTTCGAGTCGGCGACCGGATCTGGAGGATGATATGTCGTCGGCGGTCGTAGGGGCTTTGCGGGGCGGCGCGTCGGACCAATGTGCCGAGCCGCGCGCGTCCGACGCCGCGACGGCGACCTTCGCCGAGCTGCTCAACCGCGAGATTCTGCACAGCGAGCGCCGCCGCGTCTTGACTCTGGCGGCGGCCCTAACCGTCATTTTCGCGCTCATCCTTCTGCTCTTGGCGGTTGCGCCCGACCTGATCGCTTTCATCTTTCGCGGCCACATCCCCTGGCGGGCGCCGCTAACCCTTTTCCCGCCCTTCATCGCCTATGAACTCGGCGTCGCAACGCTGCTGACGTACTTTGAGCGCCGCGGCCGCCGCTATCCGACGATCGGGCGCTACGCCAATGCGCTGATCGAGACCAGCTTTCCGACGCTCATGCTTATTCTTTTCCATACCCTTTCGCTCGACGCGCGGGCGGCCTTCGCCTCGTGGCCGGTTTGGCTCTATTTCGTGTTCATTATTCTATCGACCTTGCGGTTGGACTTTGCGCTGTCCGCGTTTACAGGCGCGGTCGCGGCGGTCGAGCTCTTCGCCATCGCCTATTTTCAACTTGACCTTTCCTGGCGGCCCGATGATTTCAACCAAAGCTTTCTCTTTCATCTGACGCGCAGCGCCGTTCTGCTTGCCTCGGGCGTATTTGCGGGCCTGGTCGGGCGGACCCTCGAGCGCCAATTCAAGCGCGCCCTGGCCGCCGCCTCGGCGCGCGACCGCGTCACCAACCTTTTCGGCCAGCATGTTTCGCCGCAAGTGGTTGATCGCCTCCTCGCCGTTGGCGCGAGCGAGGACGGCCAAATGCGTCAGGTCTGCGTGATGTTCGTCGACATCCGGGGTTTCACCGCGGCCGCGCGAGATCGCTCCCCGGCGGAGGTTGTGGCGCGGCTCGAAGCCGCCTTCGCGATCCTGGTCGAGATCGTCGACCAGCATCAAGGCGTCGTGAACAAATTCTTGGGCGACGGTTTCCTGGCGATGTTCGGCGCGCCGATCGAGGATCCCTCGGCGGCTGCTCACGCCGTCATCGCGGCGCGCGAGATGCTGCGTGCGATCGAAGAAGACAACCGGGACAACGCCTGGCCGATACGGCTCGGCATCGGCGTTCACATCGGCGAAGCGGTGACCGGGATCGTCGGATCGCCCCGACGCAAGGAATATACCGCGATCGGCGATACGGTGAACCTCGCCTCGCGCCTCGAAGCGCTGAACAAGGATTTCGGCTCGCAATTGCTCATCTCAAACGCGGCCTGGGCGGCGGCCGGCGCCGCGGCGGGCGAGGCCGACCGGCTCGGCCCGGTCGCGGTGCGCGGCTATGCCGAGCCGGTGATCGTGTGGCGGCTGGCCTGAAACGCGCGCGGCAATAAAAATCCCCTCGCCGGCGACGCCGGCGAGGGGAATCGCATCCGAAAATAGCCCGCAGCGCGCCGACGGCGGGCTATCCGGCAGCGGTCAGTCTTCGACGATCCCGACGACTTCGTGCGTCTCGGGGTCGACAATCACGACGCGATCGCTACGGTCGACGAA
>DATGLU010000176.1:0-3530 GCA_035294045.1 Roseiarcus sp.
ACGTTCGCGCTCATCCGTCATAACGCCATGCAGACTGACGACGCCGTCTTTAACGATAATTTCCACCGAAGCGGTTGGCGCCCAAAGCTGAGCCTGCATTTCCTCTTGAATGCGCTGCTTGATTTCGCCGTCCGAGACCAAAGCCTGATCATACGGCTCTCGGAGGAATAGAGCGAGCGCACGAACAAAGTCAGCGCGCGTGAGCATGCCGACGAGCTTGCCTTCGCTGAGGACCGGGAGGCGCTTGACGCGTCTTCTCTCCATAATCGCGACAGCTTCGTCCAAGCCTCCAGTTTTATCGATCGTCGCTATGTCTGTGCTCATGATCTCTTCGACACGCCGAGCGTGCGCGCGCGCATAGATATTCGCGGCTCTCCCCGGCAAGAAGATGGATGCAAGCCAATGGGATCCGGGCTGCTCGGTTCCGAGCTCACAGCGGCGCAAGAAGTCGGCTTCGCTGACGATTCCGACCAAGGAACCGGTGTCGTCGATGACCGGCAAGCCACTGATATGTGAGCGCGTCATCGTGTCGAGCGCCTCGGCGACGCTGGCCTTCGGCGACACGCTCACCACGCTTTTTGTCATAACATCTTTCACGCGCATGGGACCCTCCTGTCTTAATGTTTATTATGCAAAGCATTGCGTTAGATTCGGTTCATTGATCTCGCTCAAGCAAAGGTTCTTCGACTCATCGCCCCTTTCTCTCAAGGAGTGACAGAGCGTCCGGCCGTCGGCTTCTTGAATGTCGAGAATGGCGACCGCAGCGCCTTCTTCAGCCATGCGGGTCGCTATGGCTTTGCCCAATCCCCACGCGCCGCCGGTGACGATCGCATTTTCCCTGAAGGCGGTTCATAACTCTTCTCCCGGAGCGAATGAAGCTATTCTGGGTGACGTTTGCTCGATCGATTTTGATTCAGGTCAGTTGCGCGAAAGAAGCAATTGAACAAGGGAAGTGATTTGATCTCAATCAAAGTCGTTTTCTCTGAGAGATGGCATGTGCATATTTCTTCTGTGGAGCATTGCTGTGTCGATCAAGGATGTCCTTTTCCATCTCGAGGCCTGTGGCTCGCAGTCGACCGTGGAGTTTGCGACTTCATTCGCGGCGCGGACGGATGCGCGTCTGACAGCGGCCGGGGTCGCCATTGAGTATCCGCCGCCCGCCGTCGGTCCGTCTGTTGGCGGATTGGGGTTTGGCGATGTTGCGGCTTTAGAAAAGCTCAGCCTAGAAAACCGCGAAGCGCTCGAGCGGGCTGGGCGAGAATTCATCGCAGACGCGCCGCTCGGCGTGAAGGCGGATTTTACCTTGGTTCAAGGATATCGCGGAGAAGCCTGCCGCTCATTCGCTCGCCTCGCGAGATATTTTGACTTGGCAATCGTTGCGCAGGGCGCGGCCAACCCAATGGAGATCGATGGGCGCGTGTTGACAGAAACCCTTTTTGGCTCTGGTCGGCCGCTGTTCATCGTGCCCTTCATCCATAAGGGGCCAGTGAAGCTGGACCGGGCATTGATTTGCTGGGACGGTGGCGTGCAAGCGGCGCGCGCGCTCGCCGCCGCGATTCCTCTCCTTCCCCTTTGTCGCAGCGTCGAGATTGTCACAATCGGCGGAAACAACAAGGTGGCAACCCGGGATCTTAGAATCATAACCCATCTGGCGAATCACGGCGTTAAAGCCCGCCTCATTGAACTGCCCTGCGCCGAAGAGATCGGCGACGCACTCCTCTCCTACGCGGCGGACGCAGGCGCCGACTATCTCGTCATGGGAGCTTACGGCCATTGGCGGCTAACGGAATTCGTGATTGGCGGCACGACCCGCACCATCCTTGGGTCGATGACAACGCCGGTCCTCATGGCGCATTGAGTTCCGCCAAACCGGGGGCTTTCGCCGCGTCACCACGTGCTAAAGGCGCGCTCCACTCTTCTGAAATATCGAGCGCGCATTTGGGGCGTCGCAATATCCATGTTGTAGAGGCCAATGAAATCGGTTTGTCCGCCGGGTCCGATTTGAGCGCCTAAACTGCGCTTGACAAACCGCCGTTGCGGATCGCCCATCGCCACTGTCCGCGCTCGCTCGGCTCCATAAGAGCAGATTGCCGCGATTCCGCTTAATATTGTGCAGAGCTGGGGAGAAATGGCGGCGCTCAAGCGTGAAGCTGACGCCAGGCAGGAAAACGCAATCGAAAAAGCCCTTCAGAATCGCCGGAAACCCGTCATGCCAGACCGGCGAGATAAGGATTAAGGCCTCAGCTGCGAGCAGACGATCGATATAGGGACCGGCTTGAGCACGGTTGGCGTGCGTATCGAGGTAGTCGATATAAGTTTGGCGCGACAGTACCGGATTGAATTTCTCGGCATAGAGGTCGAGGTCATCGACGCGGTGCTGTCTCAAGCGAAGGTCGTCAGCGAGTGTCATGTGCAAGGATGCGAGAAAGCTCGTCTCGAGAGGGTGCGCGAATAAGACCAGAATACGCATGTCGGCTCGCTATGCTCGGGCAGAAAAAGAGTCGCATTTGTCAATCATGTCTTAGAGTGTCGCGAGGCGTCTTGACCGAAATCAAGCGATGACGCGAGAATGGTTGCGCCGCTTTCAAACTGGTCAAATTATCCGGCGGCGCGCGTACAGGGGTTTCACGAACTCCTCGAACGAACCATGAAAGTTAGCGCCGGCCGGGCCTTGAGAAGTAAGCGAATGCGATCCTCGACCGTCCGATCAGCCTTCGTCACACGCTCGCGCAAGTGTTGGAGCTCGAGCCAGGACTCAATGAGAAATGTCTCCCAATATCGTTCCTTATCTGACGCGTCTTCAAAAACGCCCCAGGCATAGGCGCCGTCGCGTTTGCGCTCACGGCCCATCTCCTCGATCGTGCGGAGGAAGACCTGCCGATTGGCGCTATCCACCCAGTACTCCACCGTCACCAAGACAGGTCCTTCCCGGTTGCCGATTTGGTGGTCGATATGCGGTCGTCGCCAATGAAGCGATGGAGAAAGGTCGACCGCCGCGCCAGTCTGAATTTTCCAACGCCAGGTCAAGGGAAAAGCGAGAACAATGCCGGCTGCGGCGGACCAGAGGGCGGCGGGCAGGCCCCAGGCGGCGGCGAGCTGGCCCCAAATCACGCCGCCGGCAGTCATGGCGCCGAAGATCACGGTTAGAAAAATCGCCAGTCCGCGGGCGCGCACCCAATCCGGCAATCCGACTTGGGCCGATACATAGAGAGACGTTAAGACGAGAATCCAAGCGCCGCCCGCGACGAGGCAAAGAATCGCGCCAAAAACTGGATCTCGCACGATCCCGAAAAGCGCCAAAATGATCGCTGTGACGGCAGTTCCGGTCGCGAGCACGCCGTTAGGGCCCAGCTTGGCTTTGAGCCAGTTGAGCGCCAAGGCGCCGGCCATCGCGCCAGCGCCGATCGCACCGAGTAGGACGCCGAAATATCGAGGCCCGCCATTCAGTTGGTCCCGGGCCAAGAGCGGCATCAACGCCCAATAGGCGCTGGCAAAAAGGAAAAAGGCGAGTGTTCGCGCCAAAGTCGCGC
>DATGLU010000177.1:0-9459 GCA_035294045.1 Roseiarcus sp.
CGCCGCCTCGTCGAGACGGCCGGCGGCGACTGCGCCGAGCTCTTTATTTCGCCTGCGAGGCGAGCTCGTCGACGCCGTAGCCCGATCCGGCATGGGCCGGGACGAAGGCGCTATAGGCCGCGAAAGACGCAAAGAGCAAAAACGCGACAATGCGAAGACAATTCCGGATCATGCCAGCCTCGTCGCTGCGGCTTTCAGCGCCGTCAGTCTTTAAGCCTATTACGGTCTTGCCGGCCGAAAGTTCCGCAGCGCCCTGCCGCTTGTTCGAAATCGACAAAAAAAGGATGCTCCGGCGCCAGCCGCCGAGCGGGTCGTTGCTCCAGGGGGAACAGAAATGAACGGAAATCGCTATTACGGCGTCCGCGTTGAAGGCGCAAAATACGGGATCGGCTTCGGCTCGGCGCTCGCCATCGCCGTCTCCTATGCCAACAACCACTCCCTCCTATGGGCGATCATCGACGGGATTTTGGGCTGGATTTATGTGGTTTTCTTCGCCCTGTTTCGCGCTTGAGGCGGCGCGCCCGCGACGGCCAAAAATCGCCTCGAATTTCGCCCATAAAAGGGCTATGAAGGTGATTGAAGTCAGCCGACGGTTCATGTGCGAAGGAAGAACCTGCGGCTTGCCAACTGGGGCGTTTGAGGCCGGGAGCGCGGGACGGGCGCGCTTCGCCTCGCTTATGCGACGGGTTCGGCAATGCAACACCAAGTCCCCCATTCCGGATATTACGACGACGAAGCGACGCAGGCGATGAGCGAAGCTTTCGTCATGGCCTGGCGGGCTTTGGAGGCCAATCAGGCCGACGGCCATGACGGCCGCGCCGACGCGATCTTGCGCAAGAAAATCGCCGCCGCCGTTCTCGACCTCGCCGCCTCCGGCGCCGATCGCGAGATGATGGCGCATGGCGCGATCGACCGAATCAGCGCCGCAAGCCGATTCCGGTCGGCATAGGACTTTAGGGCAGCGGCGTTATTTCAGCGCCGCGGCGACGCGGCGAAAGCGATCCAAAGCAGTCTCCAGGCTCTCGACGATCTCGGCGGCGACTTCGTCGGGCGGCGGCAGCAAGTCGGGATCGTCGAGCGCGTCGTCCTTCAGCTAGAAAATGTCGAGATTGACCTTGTCGCGCGCCAACAGCGCAGCAAGCGGAAACAACTGCTTGTTCGAGGTCGTCACGAAGAAATCGGCGCGGTCGTAATCCTCGCGCTCGCTGTCGATCTCGCCGTCCGCTCCGACGATCCGGTAGCTCTGTTTCTTGCCGAAAGGCGGATTGGTGAGCACGACGTCGTAACTCTTCGCGCCCGCCCCGAGCAGCGCGTCCTTCTGCTCGACGATCGAATCGGCGCCGGTGATGCCGTGCAGATAGAGGTTCATCGCGGCGAGCCGAACGACCTCCGGCACGATGTCGATGCCGGAGAACTTGCCCTTGAGATCGGTATAGACGCGCTTGTCGCGCGCCGCCGGCTTCGCCTTCATATGCGCCCAGGCGGCGAGGAGAAAACCGGCCGTGCCGCAAGCGGGATCGTGGATCGTCTGGTTCGGCTCGGGATCGACCACTTCGACGATCGCGTCGATCAGCGGCCGCGGCGTGAAATATTGCCCGGCGCCCGATTTCACGTCCTCGGCGTTGCGGGCGAGCAGGCCTTCATAGATCGCGCCCTTCACATCGACGGAAAGGCCGAGCCAGGTCTCACCGTCGATCAGGCCGACAAGGCGCTTGAGCTTGGCCAGGTCTTGAATCTCGCTCTGCGCCTTGAGGAAGATCGCGCCGATGATGCCGCCTTGCTTGGAGAGCGTTTCGAGAATCCTCGCGTAGCGTGCGGAAAGTTCTTCGCCGGCGAGGTCCTTGACGTCGGCCCAGTGCGCGCCTTCCGGCAACAGCGACGCCTCGCCGATCAGATCGACCCGCTCCTCATCCATCTTGAGAAAGAGCAGGTAGGAGATTTGCGAAATATAGGCCTGGTACGATACGCCCTGGTCGCGCAGGACGTGGGCGAAGTTCCAGACTTTGGCGACGAGAGATTGGGTATTCACGGCGCGAGTTCTTTCAAGCGACACGGCTGGTTCGAGGCAAGTCGTCATGAGAGCCGCTCAACCCCAACGCGGCGCGGTCCAGCGCTCGCGCCCGGCGCGGTCGTCAAAGTCCTGCCGCGGCGCTCGGGACCCCTCTCCCCGTGGAGCGAAGCGAAACGGGGAGAGGTACGGCGAGGGGCCGGTCGCTCGACCGCAACGTCGCGCCTCATTCCCCCAGCCCCTCTCCGTACCTCTCCCCGCTTCGCGGGGAGAGGGGGCGCTGACGCCGCGCCATGATTGGCTTCGCCCGGCTGGCCCGAGGGGGCGGCGGTCCGGCGGATGCTTCGGCGAGCCGCGCCAGCATCGCCGCGGCTGGCTCGTCGGCCGGGTCCTGCGGGACGAGCCGGCCCTCGAAGGCTGCTTTGAGGATGGATTGCCTGAGCCGCGCCGCGTCGGCCGCCTCGGCGTCGAGGACGGCGAGCGTATCGGCGGCTGCGGAAAGGGCGTCGGAGACGCGACGGAGGATTTCGGCAGCCTCGATGGGCGGCGGGACGGGGATGGGCATTGCTCT
This sequence comes from Roseiarcus sp., assembly GCA_035294045.1. Lineage (GTDB taxonomy): Bacteria > Pseudomonadota > Alphaproteobacteria > Rhizobiales > Beijerinckiaceae > Roseiarcus. The sequence goes on from DATGLU010000177.1 coordinate 2,580, forward strand.
TAAAGTCCCTCCACTGAGATTTGCTTGGCCAACTTGTTGCGACTTGTTCGACGCTATCCACTGTCGCCCAAAAGCGGAATTAATCCATGCCGCTGCAAATTCAGGTAGAACGCCCGCGAATCGAACTCGTATAAGGTACGAAGCGAATGAGAAGCTCTGCGGTGATTGTTAAAGACCGAACATTTTCCGACCAATTCAGCGCTATTTGTACGATTAAAGACGAGGTCTCCATCCAAGAGAATGGGCACCGGCTCGTTGGCAGGGGCGAATTTGAGATCGCTGAAATCCAACTTTCCAAATCCAACATTGCCCATCCGAAGGACCGGAACGCCCTGAAAATCGTAGTCACACTTCGTTGAGGTCCCATACTCGATGCCGGTTGCCACGTCGCCTACCGTTGTCCAAGCCCACCCGCCGGGTAGAGCCGGCAGGTTCGTGTCGTCGACCAATGTCGCAGCAGCGCGAAGTTGAGTTTTCGTCGGGGCTGTGTTGGCCTTAATGACGCGGACGCGGGCGAGCAGATCATGACCGGTCTCGGCGGGCTTGTTCGCCTCGCGCCAATCGGCGGTCAGGTCGCCGGTGACGGCGGCTTTGAGAAGCGCGCGGCGATAGGTCTCCAAGCTCTGGCGCGCCGCCGCCAAAGCCGCCTCGCCCTCGGCGATTTCTGCGAACAGCGCGTCGATCCGCGCGACGATGCGGCGCTGCTCGGGGACCGGGGCCAATGGAAACCCAAACTCAGCCATCGCTGAGCCAGAGATTTCTTTGAAGGTCGTGCCGCTTGCTGCTTCGTTTAGAAGATTCCGAGCGAAAAGTACAAAGTATCGAAGAAAGAACGGGTCGACAGGAGCTTTGAGCTTAAGACTCTTAAATCCCTGATTCGTGCAAATCGGGCCCTTCTGCAACAGCGCAATAACCAACCGGAGCGCGGGACGAAATCAGCACGCTGCCTGGCGGCAACATCCTCCCCGGGCTTCGGTCAAACCCGACCTGGCTGAGACTGCGTGCTCCTCGCCGGATTGTCGGCGCTTCATAACCCGAAAGGTCGGCGGGCGTAATCCAGGGAATACCCTGCGAATCAAAATTAGAAAGGTCAGCGGCGTCTCTTGGTGTGCCGCCTCCAACGACTTCGGCGAAGTCCTTTGCCTTCGCCCACGTCCACCCCTCCGGCAGCGCCCACGGCCCCTCCGCCTGCGCCACGCCGTTCCCCGCCGCCGCGCTCACGCCGCCCAATCCATCACGATCAGCCCCGGCACGCGCTGAAATTCACGAAGATTGGAGGTGATCAGCGTCGCCTCGCGTCGGCGCGCTTGCGCGGCAATAAGGACGTCATAAGGGCCGATCGGCGTTCCCAGCGACCGAAGATGCGCCCGGATTTCTCCGGCCTCGGCCGCATCTTCGGAATCGAAATGCAAGATGTCGATCTGGTCGGCCAGAAGCCTTTCCAAGACGCGCACATTCGCCTCGGGGCGATCGCTGTTCGCCGCGCCGAAGCGCAGTTCGAACAAGGCGATGACCGGGAGCGCCAGCCGGCGTCCGGTTCGGCGCTCGTCATCGAACCGGCGCCGGACAGCGGTTTGGCGGCCGGTCAGAAGACTTACGACGACGTTCGTATCGAGGCAGAGCATTCATCGGCGCTCAATCGAAGGAGACATCGTCGTCCAGTTCTGGTCTGAGATCGTCATCGCGCACATTTGGAAAATTCTTGCCGCCGAGAGCGTCGATCTCGGCCCAAAATTTCTTCGAATCGTAAGGCGTCCTTTCAAGCGGCTCCAAAATCACCTTGTCGCCGACCTTCCTGACCCGCACCTCCTTGCCCGGAAGGCGGAACTCCTTGGGCAGCCGCACCGCCTGGCTGCGGCCATGCATGAAGAGCTTCGCCCGCGGCTCCTGCGGCGGCGCTTTTGCGCCAGGTTTTTTCTTCGCGTTCTTCGTCGGCATGTCGGGCGACCCGCGCTATCCTCCCCCGTCGAAGACGGGGGAGGGGGACCGCGCGCAGCGCGGTGGAGGGGGCGCGGCGCTTCAGGAGGATCTGCTTGAACCTCAGCGGCCCCCTCCACCATGCTTCGCATGGTCCCCCTCCCCCGCTTTCGCGGGGGAGGATGTGTCCCTTGCAATGACGCATGGTATCTACCAAAGATAGATATCACGCCACCAGCGCGTCGGTCAATTCATCGAGCAGCGCCGGCAGCCGCGCGCCGAACAATTCGCGCGCTTTCACCACGCCGCCCAGCCCCGCCAATTCCGGGTCTTCGCCGAGATCCGCGGGCTTGATCTCGACGTTCGTCGCGATGTGGTCGCGGATCGCGGCGAGCCAGGCCTTTTGCTCTTCGCTATAGGTCCGGCCGGCCTTCTCCTCGCGACCAAGCCAGAGATTGAAGCGGCCGGCGACGAGGCTCGGCAGCGGCTCCAAGGTCTCAGCCTGGCCGAGCGCGTAGCGCACCAGCATGACGATGTCGGCGAGCGTGCCGGCGGGATTGCCGCGCACTTTCTCGGCGGCGAGGCGCTTATAGGCTCGCCAGACGTCGATCGGCTCGAGCAGCCAAGGCGGGCGCTTCAGGGCGTCCCTGAGCGCGTCGACCGCGCCATAGGTCAATCGACGCCGTGCGTAAGGCTGGGAATAGAGGATCTGCAGCGCCACGAGCTCGTCCTTGCGCTCGTCGAGAAAGCTTTTGAAGCGCGCGACCGTGTCGGCGGCCTTTTTCCCGTCCCAGCCCGACGAGACGATTGCGTCGGTCGAGATCGTGTCGATCCTGATGTCGGCGGCCGCTTTCACCTCCTTGAGCAGGCGCCGCAAGGCCGGATCGTCGAAGGCGCGCGCCGCCTCCTCCTTGGCGGCGTCGCGCGCCTCGCGCCGCTCGGCCTCGGGCGCGGTCCTTGTCGCCGATGCGGCGGTCGAGTGCGGCGAGCCTCGCGGAGAGCGTTGCGAACGAATCACGTCGCGCGCGCCGGCGGCGACGCCGTCGAGGAGCTTGTCGAAAGAGATGACGCGATTGGCGATTGCGCTCCAAGGGCTGGGCGACGGAATTCCTCGGCGCCAAAAAACAATTCTGAAAAACGGAATGCAGTCACAATGCTCGTGTAGTTTTACATGACGCGAACAGAGCGCACGAGGAGAGAAGCCTCGACGAAGGAATCCGAAGAAATTCCCCTTCTAAAGCGTTGATATTGTTCGATTCGGGGAAATATAGATTTGGCGAAACTTCGCGCGGCGGATTCCCGCTAGGCGCGCTAAATGGGGAGCGCCCCTTCAGGGAGCGCCGGCCGCGTTCCCGCGAAAAAGTACCTTTCGGGTTGCCCGCGCCTGCTCGCACTTCTATTGTGCGCCGCTTCCAAAGCCCGAGCAGAAAAGGAATCTTTCCCGTCATGGCCTTCATTTCCGACGCTCTTTCCCGCGTGAAGCCTTCCGCGACCATCGCGGCGACGCAGAAAGCGCGCGATCTGAAAGCCATGGGCCGCGAGATCATCTCGCTGTCGGTCGGCGAGCCGGATTTCGATACGCCGGACAACATCAAGCAGGCGGCGGTTGCGGCGATCGCGGCCGGCAAGACCAAATACACGCCGGTCGCCGGCATTCCCGAACTGCGCAAGGCGGTCGCGGCCAAGTTCAAGCGCGAGAACGGGCTCGACTACAAGGAGTCGCAGATCATCGTCGGAACCGGCGGCAAGCACATCCTGTTCAATGCGCTGCTCGCCACGGTCAATCCCGGCGACGAGGTGATCGTTCCGGCGCCTTATTGGGTGTCGTACCCGGATATGGTTCTGATCGCCGGCGGAACGCCGGTCTTCGTCGACACCAAGATCGAGAACGGCTTCAAGCTGAAGGCCGAGGACCTCGAAAAGAAGATCACGCCGAAGACGAAATGGCTGATCCTCAACTCGCCGTCGAACCCGTCAGGCGCGGCTTATACGGAAGCCGAGCTCAAGGCGATCGCCGACGTGCTGATGCGCCACAAGCATGTCTGGGCGCTCACCGACGACATTTACGAGCATCTCGTCTATGGCGACTTCGCCTTCAAGACGATCGCGCAGGTCGAGCCGAACCTCTTCGACCGCACGCTGACGATGAACGGCGTCTCCAAGAGCTACGCGATGACCGGCTGGCGCATCGGTTACGCCGGCGGGCCGGAGAGGCTCATCAAGGCGATGGACATGCTGCAAGGCCAGCAGACGTCCGGCGCCTGCTCGATCGCGCAATGGGCCGCCGTGGAGGCGCTGAACGGGCCGCAGGATTTCATCCCCAAGGCGCGGAAGGTCTTCGAGGAAAGGCGCGACCTCGTCGTCTCGATGCTCAACCAGGCGCGGCATCTGAAATGCCCGACGCCTGAAGGCGCCTTCTACGTCTACCCGTCCGTCGCCGGCGCGATCGGCAAGAAATCGCCGACCGGCAAGGTGATCGGCAGTGACGAGGACTTCGTCAACGAGTTGCTCGAAGCCGAGGGCGTCGCGGTGGTGCATGGCTCGGCCTTCGGCCTCGGCCCGAACTTCCGCGTCTCCTACGCGACCTCGACCGAGGTGCTCGAAGACGCCTGCAAGAAAATCCAGCGCTTCGCCGCCGAGCTGCGCTGAGCGGCGCTCGCCCCTTTCTTTCCTGCGAAATGAGGGGCGAAGCAACGCGCGCCCCGAGCCAGCGGGGGTTATCCGGCAGGGTTACGGAGTTTTAATCCGCCGGACAGCGCCGGATAATCTCGGCGCCATAAATCGGCGATCTTGTCCGTCCATATAGTCTGACAATTGCTTCCTGGCGCGCTTCGATCTTCGAAACGCCAGAACCGGGAGGACGCCTCTTATGAAGAGCTTCGCCGGCGCGATCCGTCAGACCGCCTGTGTAAGGAGCGCCGCGCCGCGCACCGGCGCCTCCGTCCCGAAGCGCGTGGCGGCCGCGCGTGCGCGGAGCGCTTGCCGTCTCCACCGCCGGGGCGCGGCCTCTTCCGGATTCACCTGACGACGTTAGCCGTTGTTGGCCGGGCGAACCTGCGCCGCGGCCGCGATCCGCCACCTGTCTTCCCGCAAAAAAAGCGTCGCGCTGGCAACGGACCCGCAGCCTTGCGCGTCGCGTTTGACCCCAATGAGAGGGAGTGCCCAACATGACCAAGACAATCGACGTCAACGCCCTGGCTCGGCTTTCGCCAAGCGTATCGCGCCGCAGCCTTTTCCGGGGCGGCCTCAGTTCGGCGGCCGCCTTTTTCGCGCTTTCGGCGCTGGGCGGGAGCGAGGCCGCCTGGGCCGCCGGCGCCTCGGGCGGCCTGCCGGCCCATCCGGAATGGAAATTCGTCTTCGTCAATCATGTGACGACGAATCCGTTCTTCGTGCCGACGCAATACGGCATCGCCGACGCCTGCTCGCTGCTCGGCTGCACGTATCAATGGACCGGATCGCAGACCTCGGTGGCCTCCGAGATGGTCAACGCCATGAACGCGGCGATCACCGCGAAAGCGGATGGCATCGCCGTCTCGCTGGTCGACCTGCATGCGTTCAACGACCCGGTGAAGCGCGCGCTGCAAGCCGGCATTCCGGTCTTCTCTTATAATGCCGACGCGAAAGGGAACGAGCGCCTCGCCTATATCGGGCAGGACCTTTACGCCTCCGGCCAGGCGCTTGGCCGGCGGATCGTCGATCTGGTCGGCGAAGGCCATGTCGTCGGTTTCATCGCAACGCCCGGCCAGCTCAACATCCAGCCGCGCCTCGACGGCGCCAAGGACGCGATCAAGGCGTCAGGCAAGAAGATCGTTCTCGACGAAGTCGCCACCGGCCCGACGGTCAATGAGGAGGTCTCGCGGGTCGACGCCTATTATGTCGGGCACAAGGACGTCAAAGGCATGTTCGCGGTCGACGCGGGCAGCACGATGGCTGTCGGCAAGGCGATGGAGAAATACGGGCTTCACGCCAAAGGCGTTCACGCCGGCGGCTTCGATCTGCTGCCCGGCACGCTCGACGCGATCGCCAACGATCATCTCGATTTCACCATCGACCAGCAGCCCTATCTGCAAGGCTTCTACACGCTGATGGAAATGGCGATGTTCAAGCTTTCCGGCGGCCTCACCGGTCCGGCCGATATCAACACCGGATTGAAGTTCGTCACCAAGAGCAGCGTCGAGCCGTATCGGACGACGCATAGCCGCTACGAGGGCAACTCGTCGGCTGAAGCCGTGATTCCACGGTCTGGGCCGATCAGCGGCGCCTGACGAAAGAGCGCGGCGATGCGGGACGAGGCGAGGCCGATTGCCGGCGCGTCCGGCCCGCATCTTGCGCGCGAGAAGCGGCCGCCCTTGCTGCGCCGCGTCGGCGGAATCGTCTTGCGCTGGCGCGAGGCGAGCATCCTTCTCGCCGGAATCATTCTCGCGGCCTATTTCCAGTCGACCAATTCGGCCTTCCTGTCGCTCTCCAACATCGAGAACCTGATCGACTACACCGCGACGACCTCGATCATCGCCGCCGGCGAAGTCATGGTTCTCGTCTGCGGCGAGCTCGATCTGTCGGCCGGCATGGTCTATGCGCTGTCGCCCTTCATCATGTATTTCGCGGCCGCCGCCGGCCTGCCGGCGGGCGCCGCGATCATCCTCGCCTTGATCGTCGCCGGGCTTGTCGGCCTGATCAACGGCGCGGTCACGACGCTTCTCAGCGTGCCGGCTTTCGTGACGACGCTCGGCACAATGTTCCTGATCAACGGCTTGACCTTGACGATCTCCGGCGGCTTTCCGGTCCAGCCGAACGCCGCCGCCGCCTTCGCCGCCGCGTTCGGCGGCAACGCCTGGGCGCGGCTGTTCTGGGCGCTCGGCATCGCGATCCTGCTGCAATTCGTGCTGAGCCGCACCCGCTTCGGCCTGCACACGATCGCGACCGGCGGCAACCTTGTCGCGGCGGCGGAAGTCGGGATCAGGGT
>DATGLU010000178.1:0-6439 GCA_035294045.1 Roseiarcus sp.
CGCTTCGCCCTCGGCCTCGTCAGGGCCAACAAATCCAAAGGAAGCGTCAAGTCCCGACGCAAGGCAGCCGGCTGGAGCCCCAAATTCCTCCTCGAAATCCTTCAGATCAAATGACCGTTAACCTGGATTCCGTGCCGTGGCTCCAGCTTTCGCTGCCGACGCCGTGATGGATGAAAAAGAGACCGTCGGGATCGTATTTGGCCTTGATCGCGCGAAGGCGCGCATAATGGTCGCCCCAATAGGAGTTTTGCCAATTCGGCTCGAAAAAATCGCTCTCCCAGACATAGGACGCGGCGCGGGGAACAAGCTTGCGCAATTCGTCCATCGCCTTCGCGACGGAAGCGGCGTCCCTTCGCGCGGCCGCCGCATCGGGCTCGTGTCCGGCGACGCCCGGATAGGCGGGCTGCTCATGGGCGCCGCTGATCGCCAGCGCGAAAGCATCGACCACGGCCGGGTTCATCGCCGTATCCTTCGCCGAAGCGATCGCCTCGGGAGAAGCGCCGGCAAGCCCTTTGTTGAAATGAAGGGAGACGCCCCAATGTTGGGCCGCCGCGAACAGCGCATCGACGAGGTTTTGCCGCCGATCGTCGTCAAGCAGAGCGGCGGGCAGCCACAGCGATTGATAGGCGTGCAGGACTTCCCCGGTCTCGCCGAGATTGCCGGCCCAGAAAATATTGTCGACCGGCGCGCCTTGGCGATCATCGGCGATGACCAGGCCGGGAATGCTCTTCAGCGCGGCAGGGTCCCAAAAATGCCGCGCCGGGACGGCGAGGACCTGCGGTCCGGCCGGCACCGTGAAATCCTGCGGCGCAGCTTTGATCCAATCGAAAAAGGGACGCCAGGCGGCCTCGGCCTCGCTCTGCTCGAGGCCCTGAAAGACCATCGCAATGGCCAGGAGGCCGCCAGGCCGAAGGACAATTTGCTCGCCCCAATGCGAATTGAACAGCTTGTCGCGATAGAGCGTGACGATTTTATCGATCAGACGGCGATAGGCGTCGTCCGAGCCGGCTTTGATCGTCGCGAACACCGCGCCGAAAATTTGCGGCAAATCGTGCGTGCGCACGGTGACGCGGCTGACCACGCCGAGCGCGCCGCCGCCGCCTTTCAGCGCCCAGAACAGGTCGGGATTCGTGCAGGAATTGGCGATTTTGACGTCGCCGTCGGCAGTGACGATCTCCGCCTCGAGGAGGCTCGCCGCGGCCGTCCCAAAGGCCTTGGAGAAGCTGCCGAAACCGCCGCCCAGGATCAAGCCGGCGACCCCGACCGTCATGCAGCCGCCGCCCTGAACATAGCGGCCGCTCTTTGTCGTCACTTGGTTGTAAGTATGGCCCCAAATCGCGCCGGCGCCGATCGTTGCGGCCGGCGCCGGTTCGTTCCGCCCGGCGCAGCCGACGCCGACAAACGCGTCAAGCAGCACGACGTTGTTCATCTTGCGCGTCCAGATCAAGAGGGAATCGGCGGCGTTTGATTGTCCTTGGTAGCTGTGGCCGCCGCCCTTCACGACGAGCCGCATATTGTACTTGCGCGCGAAATTGACGGCGGCGACGATATCGCTCGTCGTTTCGGCGGCCACCGCGTAGACGCTTGGCCGCGACGTCCAGGCGTCGACCCAGCCGAGGGTTTGGGTCAGCGCGGCTTCGTCGCCGAGATAATAAGGGTTCTTGAGCTCCTTGAAGACTTGCGCGCAAGCCGCGCCGGACGGCGCTTCGAAGCAAGCGTCGAGCGGCGAGCGCACTTTGATCAGCCGGCCGCCGACCTCGCTGTTAAGCTGCTCCCAGTTCTCGTCGGAAGGCCAGCCCGGATCGCCGGGGCGGACGCGCGAATCCCCCGCGGCCAGAGCCGGCGTCAGCGCCGATCGCCATAAGGCGGTTGCAAAGGGAAGGCCGGCGGCGATTTCCAACAAAGCTCTTCTGTTCATGCTATGAGGCCTCGGGTTACAATGCGCTCGAAAGCCGCGGGCAGCCTATTCAAGCATAAAAGCGCCCTCGGCGGCGGCCAATCCGAGGCCGGCCGGTCGATGACAGGCGGCGGCCAGGTGGGCGGCCCAATAAGAATGACAGGTCACGGAAGCAGCGAATGACTCAAAGCTCGCAAAGTCTGGCGCGCGCGCCGCTTTTCGCTTCGCTGAGCGAGGCGGACATCCGCGCGCTCGATTCCCGTTGCATTTGGCGCAAGGTCAAGGCGGGCGCCTGGGTGATCGACGATCACGCCGACGGCGCCGATGTTTTCTTCGTGGTCGATGGCCATGCGCGGGTGGTGATCGCCGGGTCGAAGCGCGACATCATCCTGCGCGACATTCTTGACGGCGAGTATTTCGGCGAGCTCTCGGCGATAGACGGCAAGCCGCGCTCGGCCGGCATTGTCGCGATCACTGATACGGTCGTCGCGCAAATGTCGGCCAAGACCTTTCGTGAGATGATCCATCAGCATCCGAGCGTCTGCGACCAGGTGCTGGAGCGGCTCGCCGCCTCGATTCGCGCGGTCAACGACCGAGTCAACGAACAAGTGAATTTCGAGGCGCGCGACCGCCTGATCCTCGAATTGTTGCGACTGTCGCGCGAGCGGGAAGGCGGCCGCGTCGTCGTGTCGCCGCCGCCCACCCATGCGGAAATCGCCGCGCGGATCGGCGCCCATCGCGAGGCGGTGACCAAATTCTTGAACGCGCTCGAACGCGAGGGCGCGATTTCGCGAACCCGCGGCGCGATCGTGCTCACCAATCCCGATCTCCTGCGCAACATGGTCGCGCGCGCCGCTTAACAGCCGCGATTGCTCCGATCGCGGCGGAAGAAAAAAGCCCCGCCCGAGGAGGAGGGGCGGGGCAGTTGAGGCGGGGCGCCTACGTGAAAATCGTCAAGCCGGTCCTTCCCGGTAAGGATCGCGGATCGGGTTGTTGAACCAGACCCGCCTCAGACCGACCGCCGCCAAGGTTCCGATAAGACCGGCGCCCGCTAGGACGGCGATCTTCCCGGCCTCGGCGGCGAAACTTTCCCTTGTTCCTTCGTTGTGCTCGGCCGCCGCGACCGACGCGTATTCGACGCTCGCGATCGACGCCGCGAATGCGCGCCCGTCGGAACAGCCGAGAGCGACGGCGAGAAGGCCGATGAAAAGGAGGCTGCGCATCATGGCCACTCCTTAAGCTCAGCGCCTCGCGCCGATGAGCGCTCGGGCCTGTGTTTTCGTTTCGTTAAGCAACATAGGCGGCGGCCCTAAAAATGGGTGTGATGTTTCTCACAACCCAATCCGCCGGCGCCGCCATTCGCCGCGGCGCGCAAGGTCATAGCTTGCTATGAATGAAAAGATGTGTCATAGCTTGCTATGATCAGAACGGCGAAAAGGAAATCTCCATGGTTCGTCTCCTCAAGACCTGCCATCTGCTCGGCTTGACGCTTTTCCTGGGCAGCATTCTTGGCCACATCGTCGCCGGCGTCGCGGCCGGCGCGCCAGGCGGGGCGAGCTTCCTTTACGCGCGCGAGCACATCGCGCTGGCGACCCGCTTCCTGACGCTTCCCGGCCTGGCTTTGTCCATCGTTTCGGGAATTGCGCTGGTTGTCCTGTCGCGCCTTTCGCCGCTGCGCCAACCTTGGCTTGCGGCCAAGATCGCCTTGACCGTCGCGGTCGTGGCGAATTCGGCGCTTTTTCTCGCTCCCGCCGGGGCTCGCGTCCTGGCCGGCGCGGTCGCTCTTTCGCGAGGCGATTCCGGCGCGATGGCGGACGTCGTCGCGGCTTTGCGTGTCGAGCAATATGCCGGCGCCGCGAACGTCCTGCTGATCCTCTTGATCGTCGTTTTGGGAGTCTTCAAGCCGCGGCTACAATCGCGCCGACAAGCCGCCGGCAAGGTCCTTTCCTCAACCGGCGCGCCAAGCCGGTGATGCGGAAGGTTCGATGGCGAAGAAAGCGGGGCGCGCCGCGCCGTGGCGGTACAGGCGCGAGGAGAGTTTAGGCTATCTCGTCAACTATCTCGGCCGCGTGTTGGCGCGCGCGCTCGAACGCCGGCTGCTCAAGCATGGCGTCCCGCTCGGGCAATTCCCGTTGCTTCTGACCCTTTGGGAGGAGGAGAGCCTCACCCAATCGGAAATCGCCCGCCGTCTCGACATCGAGCAGCCGACCGTGGCGAACACATTGCGCCGGATGGAGCGCGACGGCTTGGTGCGGGCCGAGCCGGATCCCTCGCACCGGCGTCAGGTCTTGATCAAGCTGACCGAGAAAGGCCGCAAACTCGAACGGCCTTTGAAGCTGGAGGCGCTGGCGGTCAACCAAGCCGCCGCCGCCAAGATTTCCCCATCGGATCTCGACACGTTCCGCCAGACGATCCGCCTGCTGCTGGAAACGCTGGAGGAGCGAGCGGACGTCTAAGCGCCGTCATTGCGAGGAGCGAAGCGACGAAGCAATCCATGCGCAAGGCGGCGACCTATGAACGGGTTGCTTCGCACGACGGTTAGCCGCCGGCCTCGACGGCGGCGATCGCGGTAATGTTGACGATTCCGCGCGCCGTCACCGACGGCGTCAGGATATGCGCAGGCTTGGCCGGACCAATCAGGATCGGCCCGACCGGCAGGGCGCCGGCGATCACCCGCGTCAATTGCAGCGCCGTGTTGCCGGTGTCGAGATTGGGGAAGATCAGCACATTGGCCTCGCCGTTGAGCCGCGAGCTCGTCAGCACGCGCTCGCGTGCGACTACGGAGAGCGCCGTATCGGCCTGCATCTCGCCGTCCACTTCGAGGTCCGGCGCGCGCTGGCGCAAGATGTCGAGCGCCTTGCGCATTTTCAGCGCCGAGGGCGTATCGGCCGAGCCGAAATCGGAATGCGAGATCAGCGCGATTTTCGGCGTCACGCCGAAGCGCCGTACATGGCTCGCGCTGGCGATGGCGACATCGGCGACCTCTTCAGCGGAAGGATCGTAGCGCACATGCGTGTCGGCGAAGAAGAAGGCGCCGCTTTGCGCGATGACCAGGGAAAGCGCGGCGCAATCCTCGAAGCCGGGCGCCAGGCCGATAATGTCCTTGATCAGCCTGAGCCGCGTCTGGAAGCGCCCGTCCAGGCCGCAGATCAGCGCATCGGCCTCGCCTCGCCGCACCGCCAGCGCGCCGATCACGGTCGTATTGGTGCGAACGACGGTCCTGGCCGCGCTCGGCGTCACGCCCTTGCGGCCGGCGACATCGAGATAGGAGGCGACGTAGGCGCGATAACGCGGATCGTCCTCCGGATCGACATTTTCGAAATGCTGGCCGGGTACGAGGCCGAGGCCGAATCGTTTGATGCGCTCCTTGATCACGTCCGGCCGGCCGATCAGGACCGGCCAGGCGAGGCCCTCCTCGTTGATCACCTGCGTCGCGCGCAGCACGCGCTCGTCCTCGCCGTCGGCATAGATGACGCGCTTCTTGGCGCTTTTGGCGCGGGCGAAAATCGGCTTCATCATCAGGCCGGAGCGGAAGACGAAGCGGCCGAGCCCGTCGCGATAGGCGTTGAGATCGGCGATCGGCCGCTTGGCGACGCCGGATTCCATCGCCGCCTTGGCGACGGCCGGCGCGATGCGCAGCATCAGGCGCGGATCGAACGGGCTCGGGATCAGCGAGGCGCGGCCGAACGGCGCGGCGGCGCCGCCATAGGCCCGCGCCACGACTTCCGACGGCGCCTCGCGGGCGAGGGAGGCAATGGCGGCGACCGCCGCATGCTTCATCGGCTCGTTGATCGTCGTCGCCTCGACATCGAGCGCGCCGCGGAAAATGTACGGGAAGCAGAGGACGTTGTTGACCTGGTTCGGATAATCCGATCGGCCGGTGCAGATCATCGCGTCCGGCCGCTCGGCGATGGCGAGTTCCGGCATGATTTCCGGAATCGGATTGGCGAGGGCGAGGATCAACGGATCGCGCGCCATGCGCTTCAGGAGCTCCGGCTTGAGCACGCCGCCGGCCGAGAGGCCGAGGAAAATATCGGCGCCGTCGATCACCTCGGCGAGGACGCGCGCGTTGGTCTTTTGCGCATAAACCGCCTTCCAACGGTCCATAAGCGCAGCGCGGCCCTCATAGACGACGCCCTCGATGTCGGTGACGAAAATATTCTCGCGCTGCGCGCCGAGCGAGACGAGCAGGTTGAGCGAAGCGATCGCCGCCGCGCCGGCGCCCGAGGCGACGATCTTCGCGTCCGCCAGCTTTTTTCCTGCGATCTCCAGCGCGTTGGTCACCGCCGCCGAGACGATGATCGCGGTGCCGTGCTGATCGTCATGGAAGACCGGAATGTCCATCAATTCGCGCAGGCGCTCCTCGATGAGAAAGCATTCCGGCGCCTTGATGTCCTCGAGATTGATCCCGCCCCAGCTCTTGCCCAAGAGCTTGATGCAATCGACGAAAGCGTCGGGATCCTCGGTCGAGACCTCGAGATCGATCGAGTCGACGTCGGCGAACCGCTTGAACAGCACCGATTTGCCTTCCATCACCGGCTT
>DATGLU010000179.1:0-2490 GCA_035294045.1 Roseiarcus sp.
TGAAGAAAGCCTAAGCAAAAACTCCCGCCCGCAAGCGCTTCGGCCACAATTTCGGCGACAAATCGCGGCCATAGAGCGGCTCCATGGCAAGGACTTCCCGAAAGCCGGCGCTCGCCGCCGCGGCGCCGCTCGGCCTGGGCCGGCGGCCGGCCGCTTTCAGCGCGTGGCGCCGCGGGCGCGATTTCTGATAGGGTGCGGCGCGCATGTTGATGCGAAACGGCCCACAACGCATGGCGATCGAATCCGAAGTCCGGCCCCTCACCTCCCCCCGCATATTCCTGATCGGGATGGCGGCGTTCCTGATCATCGTCGCTTTCGTCGTCTTGATCCTTTTCAAGCAGATCGAGACGGCCTTTCACGCCAATCCGGGCCTCAACGGCTTCATCATCGGCGTCCTGCTGCTCGGCGCGATTTTCACCTTTCGCCAGGTGATCCGGCTGTTCCGCGAAATCGGCTGGGTCAATTCGCTGAGCGGCGCGCGGCCGTGGCGCTCGAACAAGGGGCCGCGCCTGCTCGGGCCGATGGCGACGCTGCTCAATGCCGGCGTCGGCGCGCGCGGCCTCTCGACGACCACCTCCCGCGCGATCCTCGATTCGGTCGGCACCCGGCTCGACGAGGGCCGCGAGCTCAACCGCTATCTGATCGGGCTTCTGGTCTTTCTCGGCCTGCTCGGCACGTTCTGGGGCTTGCTGGAGACGGTGCGCTCGATCGGCGGCGTGATCAACGCCATGCAGACCAATGTCGACGCCGGCGTCATGTTCGACGATCTGAAGAGCGGCCTGTCCAAGCCGATCGCCGGTATGAGCATCTCGTTCACCTCGTCGCTGTTCGGCTTGGCCGGCTCGCTGATCCTCGGCTTTCTCGACCTGCAAGCCGGCCAGGCGCAGAACCGATTCTATACCGAGCTCGAAGATTTCCTCGCCAGCCATGTCGAGACCAGCGCCCCGCCGCCGCCCGTTGAAATGATCCCGGACAAGCTGCCGGTCGCCTACGACCCGGCCGAGCAGCGCAAAAGCGCCGCCGCCATGGCCAACCTCGCCGAAGGCATCCAGGGCCTCGTCAATCACATGCGCCAGGAGCAGCAGCTCATCCGCGACTGGGTCGAGGCCCAGGCCGCCCAGCAGGAGGAGGTCGGCAAGCTGCTGCGCCGCCTCGCCGGCGAGAGCGAGACGCATGGGATGTGACCTGCCCCCCTGTCATTCCCGCGCAAGCGGGAATCCAGACTACCGCTGCGTTTCGCGAATAGGCTGCACTGGATTCCCGCTTACGCGGGAATGACACGAGGGTTTGCGAGAGCACTTTAGGAGCACATCATGGCGCTGGCGCGCGGCCGCCGTTCGGAAGGCGTTAATTATTGGCCCGGCTTCGTCGATGCGCTGTCGACGATGCTGCTCGTCATCATCTTCCTTCTGTCGGTCTTCATGCTCGCCCAGTTCTTCCTGTCGCGCGAGGTCAGCGGCAAGGACACGGTGCTGAACAAGCTCAACCGCCAGATCGAGGAGTTGACCAGCCTGCTGGCGATGGAGCGCACCGCCAAGAACGAAGCCGAGCAGAATCTCGCCGGCCTATCGGCGACGCTGCAAGCCTCGCAGCAGGAGCAGCAGAAGCTGCAGAACCAGATCGCGCTGAACAGCGCCAACGCCGACAGCGCCGGCGACAAAGCCTCGGCCGCCGCCAATGCGCTCGAAGCGCAGAAGCAGGTCTCGACGCGGGCGCTCGCCCAGGTCGATATTCTCAACCAGCAGATCGCGGCCTTGCGCCGCCAGCTCGCCGCGATCGAGGACGCTTTGGCCGCCTCCGAGGCCTCGCAGCGCGAATCGCAGGCCAAGATCGCCGATCTCGGCTCGCGGCTGAACGTCGCCTTGGCGCAGAAGGTGCAGGAGCTCGCCCGTTACCGCTCCGACTTCTTCGGCCGCTTGCGGCAAATTCTCGGCTCGCGGCCGGGCGTGCGCGTCGTCGGCGACCGCTTTGTTTTCGAATCCTCGGTCCTCTTCGAGTCGAACAAGGCCGATATCAGCACCGCCGGCCGCCAGGCGCTCGACGACCTCGCTGTCGCAATCAACGAATTGGCGCGCGAAATCCCGCCGGAAATCCCGTGGATCCTGCGGGTTGACGGCCATACCGACAAGCATCCGATCACCGGCGGCCCGTTCAAATCGAATTGGGAGCTGTCCGCCGCCCGCGCCATCGCCGTCGTGCAATACCTGATCACCAAAGGCGTGCCGCCCGACCGCATGGCCGCCGCCGGCTTCGGCGAATTCCAGCCGATCGATCCCGGCACGGACGAGGAGGCGCTGGCGCGCAATCGCCGCATCGAGCTAAAGCTGACGGAGAAGTAGAAATCCTCCCCCGTCGAAGACGGGGGAGGGAGACCGCGCGTCAGCGCGGTGGAGGGGGCCTCGGCGTCAGAAGATTATCCTCAACCGCCGCAGGCCCCCTCCACCGGCCTTCGGCCGGTCCCCCTCCCCCGTTCCGCTTCGCTTCACGGGG
>DATGLU010000180.1:0-3580 GCA_035294045.1 Roseiarcus sp.
CCGTTTCGCGTAAGGAGAGCGTCATGGCTCAGACCCAGATCGCGCGCGTTGTCGGCCTCGGCCGCAATGATCCCTTGTTCGCGCGCATCTGCGCCGAGGCGGAGGAGGCGGCGCGGCGCGAGCCCGAGCTCGCCGCCTTCCTGATGATGAACATCCTCCATCATGAGACCTTCGAGGGCGCCGTCATTCATCGCGTCGCCGCTCGGCTCGATCATGCCGACGCGCCCGCCGCGCTGATCCGTCAGACCTACGCGGATTTGGTGTCGCGCGATTCTTCGCTTGGCGAAGCCTTCAGGGCCGATCTTCTCGCCGTCGCCGATCGCGATCCGGCCTGCCATAGGATGATGGAGCCGCTGCTCTATTTCAAAGGCTTCCACGCGCTCCAGGCCTATCGCCTGTCGCACGCCTTGCTGCGCGCCGGCCGCAAGGATTTCGCGCTCTATCTGCAAAGCCGGGCCTCGGCGGTGTTCCAGGCCGACATCAATCCGGCGGCCAAGATCGGCAAGGGCGTGTTCCTCGACCATGCGACCGGTCTCGTCGTCGGCGAGACTTGCGTCATCGAGGACGATTGCTCGATCCTGCAAGGGGTGACGCTCGGCGGCACCGGCAAGGAGACTGGCGACCGCCATCCCAAGATCCGCTGGGGCGTGCTGATCGGCGCCGGCGCAAAAATCCTCGGCAATATCGAGGTCGGCCATTGCGCGCGGGTGGCGGCGGGCTCGGTCGTGCTCTCCCCGGTGCCGCATAACAAGACCGTCGCCGGCGTTCCCGCGCGGATCGTCGGCGAAGCCGGCTGCGCCGAGCCAGCGCGCACAATGAACCAGATCATCGCCGAGAAGCTGGTCGAGCCTTAGTCTGCCGACGCCTGCGGGCGACCCTCACCCCAACCCTCTCCCGCAAGCGGGAGAGGGGGCGCTCGGCGGCCTTCATCGGCCGCTCGGACAAAGCCCTTCTCCCGCTTGCGGGAGAAGGTGGCCGCGAAGCGGCCGGATGAGGGTAAGCCGGGGCGCAGAAGATCAGCCGCTTGCCGGCCGCCTTTCGTCGTGGCAAGAGCGCAACGCGCCAGGAAGAGCACGAGGCCATGGAAAAAGCGGAAATTCTCAAATTGCAGGCGCATCTGCGCCGCTGCTTCGGCGCGCCGGGCGTCAAGGTCATGCCGAGCTCGAAGGCGAAAGACGCCGCCGACGTGCAGCTCGGCGAGCGCAAGCTCGGCGTGATCACGGTCGATGACGAGGACGGCGACCGCTCCTTCTCGTTCGAGATGAAGGCGCCGGTGCAGCGCCATGTTCTGCAAGACTATCTTCGCCGCCTGTTCGAGAACGACAAGCTCAAGATTCTGGCCCGGGGGCGCAAGACCGATTCCGTCGAGCTCGCCAATGGCGACGATTTTCTCGGCGTTCTGTCGGCCGACGACGCGAAGGGGACGACCTTCACGCTGCAGATGGCGATCCTCGATTTCGATCTGGAAGACTTGTGAAACGAAGCGCTTGCGGGCCAGAATGAACGCTCCAGCCGGAGCATGCGATGGCCCTCCATATTCTCGCCGCGGCGATCGATTTTGCGCTCTATGCGATCCTGCTGGTTTTCGCCTTCCGCTATCTCTTGACCGGCCGCTACATGCCGGCCCACGCCCAGGCGGCGGGCCACGATTGGGGCTCGCTCGATCCCAAGACCCAGGCGATCGCCTCGGCCATGGCGCGGGTGGTCGGCGCCGGCATGCTGACCACCGCCGTGACCGGCGGCCTGATCACCCTCGGCGCGGCGATCACCGGCCTTGCGTGGCTGAAATATCTCGCCCCGGTGCCGGCGATCATCTTTTGCGCGCCGACCTTGCACGCCTCCTACGTCCTCTGGCGGTCGGCGGGCGCCGCCACCCCGATGGCGCCGGCGCTTGCCGGCGTCATTCTGGCGATTGCCGGTTTCGTTTTGTGGCGGATGTGAGGCGAACCTTTGCGGCCGAGCGGGCGTTGGAAGGCGGCAGCCGGAAAGGAGCAAGCCGCTATGCCGGATGATCACAGAATCGTCGTCGCCCCCGCATCGCGCCGCGTCCGCGTCCTATGGCGCGGCCATATCATCGCCGATTCGCCCGGAGCGCTGTCCCTGAAGGAGCATGTCTATCGGCCGGTTTTCTACATACCGCGGGAAGACGTGGCGATGATGTTTCTCCAGCGCACCGAGTCGCACACGACTTGCCCTTATAAGGGCGAGGCAAGCTATTATTCGCTGGCGGCGGATGGCGAAGTTGAGCAGGACGCCGTCTGGAGCTATGAGACGCCGAAGCCGCTCGTCGCGCCGATCAAGGACCATCTCGCCTTCTATCCGGAGAAGGTGGAGATCGTGGAAGGATGACGGCGCGGTAGGCGCGGGCGGCGCTCGCGCGGGGGGCGGCGATGTCGTTCAAGGAATTCAAGGCTGCGCGCGATTTCCTGCTCGCCCATGGCGGCGACTACGAAACGGCCTATCGCGACTTTCGCTGGCCGGTTCTGACCGAATTCAACTGGGCGCTCGACTGGTTCGACGGCGAGCTGGCGACGACCGGCCCAGACCGGCTCGCGTTGCGGATTCTCGGCGACAAGATTGAGGATTTTACCTTCGGCGAGCTTGCCGCCGCCTCGTCGCGCTTGGCCAACGGCCTGCGCGGCCTCGGCGCGACGCGCGGCGACCGCCTGCTGCTTATGCTCGGCAATGTCGGCGCGCTATGGCAGACGATGCTGGCGGCAATGAAGCTTGGCCTCGTCGTGATCCCGGCGACGACTTTGCTCGCGCCGAAGGATATCGAGGATCGCCTCGCCCGCGGCAAAGCGCGCTTCATTGTCGCGGAAGGGAGCGACGCCGCGAAATTCGAAGGCCTCGCCAAAGGCGTCGCGCGCATCGCTTTGGGCGACGCGCCGGCCGGCTGGCTGCGCTTTGGCGATCTTCTCCAGGCGAGCGCGTCTTTTTCGCCGGACGGGCCGACCAAGGCCGACGATCCGCTGCTCCTCTATTTCACCTCCGGCACGACGGCGCGACCTAAGCTGGTGCTGCACAGCCATCAGTCGTACCCGGTCGGCCATCTGACGACGATGTTCGGCCTTGGCCTCAAGCCCGGCGACGTGCATCTGAACATTTCCTCGCCCGGCTGGGCCAAGCACGCCTGGTCGAGCTTCTATGCGCCGTGGAACGCCGGCGCCGCGATCGTCGCGCTCAACAAGCGCTTCGAGCCGCGCGTCACGTTGGACGACCTCGTCGCCCATAAAGTGACGAGCTTCTGCGCGCCGCCGACGGTCTGGCGCCATCTCATCCAGTTCGATCTTGCGCAATGGAGGACGGTCCTGCGCGAGGTCAATTCCGCCGGCGAGCCGCTCAATCCGGAAGTCATCGAGCAGGTGCGCCGCGCCTGGGGCGTCGTCATCCGCGATTCCTACGGCCAGACCGAGACGACGATGATGGTCGGCAATTCGCCGGGGCAAAATATCAAGCCCGGCTCGATGGGCCGGGCGCTGCCCGGCTATCGCATCGTGCTCGCCGACGCCGACGGCTCGCCTGGCGATCAGGGCGAGATTTGCATCGCGCTCGATCCGCGCCCGGTCGGGCTCATGCG
>DATGLU010000181.1:0-12836 GCA_035294045.1 Roseiarcus sp.
GACCTTGCGCTTCGACAATTGCCGCATCCCAAAAAGCCGGCTTCTCGGCGCGCCGGGCGGCGGGTTCAAGCTCGCCATGCAGACGCTCGATATTTTCCGCGCCTCGGTCGCCGCCGCCGCGCTCGGCTTCGCCCGGCGCGCGCTGGACGAGGCGCTGGACCATGCGCGCGGGCGCCGCCTATTCGGCGGAACGCTGGCCGATCTGCAGATGACCCAGGCCGCGCTCGGCGACATGGCGACGGAGATCGACGCCGCCGCCCTTTTGACCTACCGCGCCGCCTGGCGGCGCGACGCGCAGAAACTGCCCACCACGCGCGAGGCCGCCATGGCGAAGATGAGCGCCACCGAGACCGCGCAGCGCGTCATCGACCGCGCCGTGCAAATGTTCGGCGGCCGCGGCGTGCGACGCGGCGAGATCGTCGAAAGGCTCTACCGCGAAATCCGCGCCTTGCGGATTTATGAAGGCGCGACCGAGGTGCAGAAGCTGATCGTCGCACGCGAATTGCTGAAATCGCGCGGCGGCCTTGCCGAAGGAAAAGACCGAGCGGGCGATCCTCCGCGAGGTCGGCCAATCTGAGCCAGTCGGAGCCGATTATGCATCGCATCCTTCAACCGCAGGGCTGGGCCAAGCCGGCGGGCTACGCCAACGGCGTCTCAGCCCGCGGGCGGATGATTTTCGTCGCCGGACAGATCGGCTGGAGCCGCGACTCGAAATTCGAAAGCGACGATCTTGTCGACCAGATCCGCCAGGCTTTGTTGAACATTGTCGAAGTCTTGGCCTGCGACGGCGCGAAGCCGGACGACGTGACGTCGATGACCTGGTATTTCCGCGACAAGCGCGAATATCTCGCGCGCCTCGCCGAGATCGGCGAAGCCTATCGCGACGTGATGGGCAGGCGCTTTCCGGCAATGACCGCGATCGAGGCCGCGAGCCTCATCGAGGACCGCGCCAAGGTCGAGATTCAGGCGATCGCCGTTGTGGCGGAGTAGCGATGTGGCGGCCGCCTGAACGCATCCGCTATTCCGCCGGCCCAGGCCGCGCGCCGACGCGCGAGGAGGCGTCGCGCGCGCTGCTTTTTTCGCCCTTGCGCAGCGGGCGGCTGGCGCTCGAGCAGCGGAGCTGGGTTCCGGCGATGGTGCCCTGGCGGGCGACCGAGGACGGCTATGTCTCCGATGCGGTCATCGCGTGGTACGAACGCTTCGCCCGCGGCCGGCCCGGCGCGATCGTGGTGGAGGCGACCGGCATTCGCGACGTGCCGAGCGGGCCGCTGCTGCGCATCGGCCATGACCGCTTCCTGCCGGGCCTGCGCCGGCTGGTCGAAGCCGTCGAACAAGCGAGCGGCGGCCATACCAGGCTTCTCATCCAGATCATCGATTTCCTGACCATCCGGCGCCGGCCCGATCCCAAGGCCTATTTCGACCGCTTTCTCAGCGTGACTGGGGCGCATCGGCGCGCGGTCGGCGGCGAGACCCTCCCCGAGGCGGAGGTGCGCCGGCGTCTTTTCGCGCTCGGCGAGGCGGAATGGGAGCGGGCGCTGACCGCGCGGGAATGGGAGGCGCTCACGCGCGGCTACCGCGAGCGCGTGACCGATCTCGACCTGCCGCATATTCGCGCGCTTCCCGAGGCCTTGCCGCCGCTCTTCGCGGCTGCGGCGAAGCGCGCCGAGACGGCCGGCTTCGCCGGCGTCGAATTGCACTACGCCCACGCCTATACGATGGCGTCCTTCCTTTCGCGAACCAACACCCGATCGGACGGTTATGGCGGCTCGCTTGAACGCCGGCTGCGGCTGCCGCTCGAAGTCTTCGACGCCGCACGGTCGTCGGTCGGGAGGAATTTCGTCGTCGGCTGCCGTTTCCTCGCCGAGGAATGCATCGCGGACGGCGACGGGGTCGAAGATGCGGCGCGGATCGGCGTCGCCTTCGCCAAGGCCGGCATGGATTTCCTGTCGCTATCGCGCGGCGGCAAGTTCGACGACGCGGCGCGTCCGGCGGTCGGCGCCGCCGCCTATCCCTATACCGGCCCGAGCGGCTATGAATGCATGCCGCAATATATTTCCGACGCGCGCGGACCTTTCGGCCGCAATGCCGGCCCGACCAAGGCGATCCGCGACGCGGTGCGCGCGGCCGGGTTCGAAACGCCGATCGTCTGCGCCGGCGGCGTGCACAATTTCAAAATGGCGGAAAGCTGGCTGAAGGACGGCGTCTGCGACATTGTCGGCGCGGCGCGCCAATCGCTCGCCGATCCCGACTGGACGCTGAAAATCGTCGCTGGCGCCGGCGCGCAAGTGCGGACCTGCGAGTTCACCAATTATTGCGAGGCCCTCGACCAGAAGCACAAGCCGGTGACCTGCCAGCTTTGGGACAAGGAAGCGCTCGACGAGCCCGGCGTCATGCGCACGCCAGACGGCAAGCGCCGGCTGGTCGCGCCGGAATGGCGGGAACGGACGAAGTAGACGGCGACGCCGGATTTGTAGCTTTTAGGGCTCCATTGCGCAGCACGTACTTTCAAACACCGCGGCGCTACGCCGGCCGACCGGCCGCCGTCAACCCGAACGCGGCTACAGCGTCGCGATCGTCTTCAGCACCCCGTCGAGCGCGACGCCCGTCTCGTCCGCCAGCGCGGCGCGCTTCAGCCGGTCGAGCCACGCCGGCCCGTCTTCGCGCGCGGCCAAGCGGGGCACGGCCGAGAGCACCCGATCGAATTTCGACAGGCCGCGCGCATGCGTGTCGGAATAGCCCTTGACGAGCCGGCGGCAAGCGAGCGCTTCGACGCCGAGCTCGTACCGCGCCGCCAGCGCCTCGCCGGCGATTTTGAGCCAAGCCTCGCGATGCGCCGCCTCGCGCGCGTGGCGCAGCGATTTGCGCCGCCGCGGCCCGAGCCGCGCCATGGCGGCGAGCATGAGATAGCCAACGATCGTATCCGGCTGGATGCGGCGGCCGCGATTGACGATCTTGTCGAGGGCCTTGAAGAGAGCCGGCCGCGCCTCGATCCACTCGCCCCAACTCTTGGGCAGCGAGCCGCAGAGCTCTTCGGCGCGTGGATGGAAATATTCTGTGGTGACGACGATGGCGTCGCCCGCGGCGCCGACTTCGCGCCGCACGCGGGCGCGACGACTGTCGCGAATTTTGAGATCGGCGACGCGCGGCACATCGTCATAGGCCATGGCCGCGGCGACATATTTCGCCGCCGCGACGGTGAAAGCGAAGTCTTTGCCCTCGCCGCCATGAGCCCGATCGAGTTCGCAGAGCGCGTCGAGGCGATCGAGATATTCTTCGGCGTAAGCCGGATCCAGATAGTCGACGAGCTTCCTCGCGCCCGCCGCCAGCATCGGCTGCGCAGGCGCGGGAAAAGCGCGGATGCGCGCCCCGATGCGGTCCAGCTCGCCATGGCCTGACGATTCGGGCCACGCGACGAAGCGTTTCTCGTTCCGGCGGATCGGTTGGACAGGCTTGGCTTTGGCCTGATCGAAAGCCGCAGCGAAGGCTCGAAGGCTGGCTTCGCCGCCCGCGCCGCCCGTGCGGATCGCCTGCTCGAATGCGGCGCGCGGGAACGGCAGGTCGCCGGTCGCGGCGAGCGCGCCGAGCAGAGCGGCGGAGATCATGCTGCCCGCCTCTTTCGCCAGCGCCTCCATGTCAAAGGCGACGAGGCGCTTGGCCGCGAACTCGGTCGCCAGCGAGACCACGGCGGGATCGCCGACGCCGTCCCCCGGCGCCTGTTTCTCGACGACCGCCAGCGCGCGATGGGTCGAGGCGATTAGTGTCGTGCGGTCGGGCGTGACGAGGCCGCGCAGCACCGATCGCCCCGCCTCCATCAATTCGGCGGCGACGACGATGTCGACGTCTCCAGGCGTCGGCATCAGCGCGAAAACCGGCTCGGCGCCGTCCTTGGGCGGCGCGGTCTCGATGTAGTAGATCGTCGCGCCGGTGCGCTGGGCGACGCCCGGCACCGAGGTCGATTGCGCCGCCCAGCCCTGCGACTCGGCGGCCGCGACGATCCAGTCGGCGAGCACGCCGCCGCCCTGCCCGCCCATCGCCAGGAGAGCGATGGCGATGCGCGGAGAGCCTGGACCAAGCGACCGGGCCGGCGCGGCCTCGCTCATGCCGCCTCTTCCGCGAAACGGGCGCGTCCGGCGTTGCGCCGGCGCTCGAGCCAGCCGATCACCGCCAAGCGCGCTTGCTGAAGCCAGCGGTCGAGCCGCGTCGGGTTATGGATGATCTCGGCGCGGTAGAACGACGGGCACAAGGCGGCCGCCTCGGCGACCTCGCCGCAATTGCCGCAGCCGACGCAATTCTCGTCGATCGCGGCGACCGGATCGTCCTTCAGCGGATCGTCGGTCTGCTTGACCGACAGCGACGGACAGCCGGAGAGGCGGATGCAGGCGTGGTCGCCGGTGCAGACGTCCTCGTCGACGCCGAATTTCTCGCGCACGACGCGTTCGCCGGATTTGATCGCCTTGTTGGTCAGCGGGCGGACTCGCCGCTGCTTGTTCAGCATGCATTCCGACGAGGCGACGATGATTTTCGGCCCTGGCTCATCGGTTGTCAGCGCCTCGCGCAGCGTATCGCGCATCTGGCCGACATCGTAGGTTCGATCGATCTGCCGCACCCATTTCGCCCCGACGCCGCGGACCGCGTCGACGATGCTGTTGTTGGTCGTGCGGCGCGGATTGAGCGCGCGCGAAGACGGAATGTCCTGGCCGCCTGTCGCGGCCGAGTAATAATTGTCCACGATCAGCGTCACGCCGTCATGCTTGTTGAAAACGGCGTTGCCGATCGAGGAAGCAAGGCCGTTATGCCAGAAGCCGCCGTCGCCGATGATCGAGATCGGGCGCTTCGACGCCGGCACATTGAAGGCGGAGGCCGAGGCCGGACCAAGCCCGTAGCCCATCGTCGTCGCGCCGATGTTGAAGGGCGGCAGGATCGAGAAAAGGTGGCAACCGATATCGGCCGCGACATGGTGAGGCCCCAGCTCCCGCTCGACCAGTTTCATCGCCGCGAAGATCGGACGCTCGGGGCAGCCGATGCAGAAGCCCGGCGGGCGCGGCGGCACGACCTCCGCCAGCGCCTTCACCCTGGGATCGGCGAGGACCGGCGACGGATCGGGACGCGGCGGCTCATTGCCGAGCAATTCGCGCGCATGGGCGGCGAGGAACTCGCGAATCCCCTTGGCGAGGACAGGCGCGGTGTATTCGCCGCCCATCGGCAGAACGTCCTTGCCCGAGACCTTGGTCTGGGTGTCGCGCCGGCGCAGGATCGTGTTGAGGTCGCGCTCGATATAGTCCGGCGCGCCTTCCTCGATCATCAGCACCGCGCGCTTGTCGCGGCAGAAGGCGATCACCTCCTCCTCGACGAGCGGATAGGCGACGTTGAGCACGTAGAGCGGCGCGGCGCTTTGACCATAGGCGTCGGCGAGGCCGAGATATTGCAGAGCGCGCATCGTCGTATTGTACATGCCGCCGAGCATGATGATGCCGACCTCGCCCTCGGCCGGGCCGAACATCTCGTTGAGCTTGCGCGACTTGATGAACTCGACCGCCGCCGGCATGCGGCGCTCCAGCTTCTCCTTCTCGTGCAGAAAAGAGGCCGGCGGCAAAACGATGCGATTCACGTCGCGCACCGGATTGTCCAGCGCCTCGCTCAATGTATGTTTCGGCTTCTGATTGTCCTTGCAGACGAACCGTCCATGGACATGGCAGGTGCGGATGCGCACTTCGAGCATGACCGGGGTGTTCGAGGCTTCCGAAAGCTCGAAGCCCTCCTCGACCATGCGCACCAAGGTCGGCAAGTTTGGCCGGGGATCAAGAAGCCAAATCTGCGACTTCAGCGCGTAGGCGTGGCTGCGCTCCTGCATGATCGAGGAGCCTTCGCCATAATCCTCGCCGATGATGATCATGGCGCCGCCTGTCACGCCGCCGGAGGAAAGATTGGAGAGCGCGTCGGCCGCGACATTGGTGCCCGCGGTCGACTTCCAGGTGACCGCGCCGCGAATCGGATACATGACCGAGGCCGCAAGCGTCGCCGCCGCGGTCGCCTCGGACGCCGAAGTCTCGAAATGGACGCCGAGCTCGTTGAGCACATCCTTGGCGTCGGCGAGAACGTCCATCAGATGCGAGATCGGCGAGCCTTGATAGCCGCCGACATAGGCGACGCCGGACTGCAGCAGCGCCTTGGTGATCGCCAGAATGCCTTCGCCGCGGAAGATCTCGCCGGCGCCGAGCTTGAGATCCTGGACCTCGCGAGCGAATGAGCGTTCCGCCACGGCGCGTCTCCTCTTGGCCGTCGGAGTTTAATCCCCGCCCAGTCATCTGCAAAAGCATATTTTTCCGCGACAGCGATTGTCAACGTCGCGCCTCCGCGACGCAGGCGCGCTTTCGCCGCATGAGATTATGCGGCGCCCAGCGAAGCGCGAACGCTTGACACCGGGAGCGAAGGGCGCCCAATATATATGAAAATGCATGTAATAAGATGACCGGCAATTCTGTGGGCGCGCATCGAACATGAGATAAGCCCGAGCCCGGCGATGAGGAGAGGCCGCCGGCGAAGACATGCTCGAGCTTTACGCCGTCTCGACAAGCAGGGCCGGCGCTCGGCATTCACAAAAAGGGAAAAGGGAGGTTGGCATGCTCAAGGTGAATCGACGCCAGGCGCTCGCTCTCGGCGGCGCGAGTTTTCTTTCCAGCCTGTTGGCCGGCGGCGCCTCGGCTCAGGCCGCCGACAAGCTGACCATCGCCTTCAACGTGAACCTTCCGTCCTTTGATCCAACGGTCGGGCCGTCGGCGGTCAATCCGACAATTCAGGCGATCTATCGGGCGATCTACGATCAGCCGGTCGGGCAGAAGCCCGACCTATCGTTCGAGCCGGGCCTTCTGACCAAATGGGGTTGGAACGACGACAAGACGAAAGTCTGGATGGATGTCCGCGAAGGCGTGGTCTGGCACGACGGAACGCCGTTCACCCCCGAAGACGTCGTCTGGTCGATTCAACGCGCCGGCGATCCGAAGAACGGCAGCCCGGTTCCCTTCGTCTGGGGCTCGATCGACAATTTCAAGATCGACGGCCAGCGCATCAACGCCGACGTCAAGCAATTCGATCCGACCCTCTTCAAATGGATGGCCTTCCTGACCGGCTACATCCTGCCCAAGCAATATTATACCAAGGTCGGCGCGGAGGGATTCGAGAAGAAGCCGATCGGCGCGGGCCCCTACATGGTTGACGAATATCAGGGCAACGCGTTCCTGCGCCTGAAGCGCAATGACAAATATTGGGGGCCGAAAGGCGCCTTCGAGACCGTCATTTTCAAATTCGTGCCCGACGGCACGAGCCGCGTCGCCGAAATCGAGAGCGGCTCTTCGGACGTGACGCTCGAAATGCCCTATGAGGAATATGATCGCCTGAAGGCCAAGCCGGGCCTTGCCGGCGTGTGCGAGCCGATTTCCGACATCGGCATGATCTTCATCACCAATGTCGAAAAGGAGATGCTCGACGAGAACGTCCGTCTCGCCGCGATCTACGCGATCGACAAGGAGGCGATCGCCAAACGGTTGCTGCGCGGCTATGCGACGCCGATCGCGACCCTGGAGGCGCCCGGCTACGAAGCCTTCGACCCCTCGATCAAGGTTCCTCACGATCCGGAGAAGGCCAAGAAGCTGCTCGCCGCCAGCGGCTATTCGACGGACAAGCCGGTAAAATTCAAAATCCAGACGACGCGCGGCTTCAAGCCGAAAGACTATGAGATGATCCAGGCGATCGTCGGCATGTGGCGGAAGATCGGCATCGAGGCCGATATCGAGGTCTATGAGATCGCCAAACATTACGAGTTGCGCGCCGCCCACAAGCTGGCGCCGATGGCGTTCTACAATTGGGGCAACGCGATCGGCGATCCAGCCACCTCGACCGGCTTTGCAATGTTCTCGCCGTCGCCGCATTCGGCCTGGAAATCCAAGGACCTTGACGATATGATCGGCCCGCTTTGGGGCGAAAAGGACGAGAAGAAGCGTATCGCCGGCTGGAAGGCGGTCGACAAATACATCGCCGAGAAGGGCTACGTCATTCCGCTCGTCCAGTATTCGCAGCCGATCGTGTTCAAGTCGTCGCTGAAAGTGACGCCCAACGCGACCGGCGCGCTGCAGCCGACGCTCGTATCGAAAGCGTAAACGCCTTGGGAGGGGCGGCGATGCTGAGACAGTCCTCGCGCGCCCCTTCTTTTTTCGCTCTCCGCCGCCACGCATGAGTTCGAGGATCGCTTATCGCCTCGCCATGGCGGCGATCACGCTGGCGGGCGTCGCGGTCATCGTATTTATTTTGCTGCGGGTCGTCCCGGGCGATCCGATCGCGATGATGATCTCGCCGGGCGCGTCGCCCGCCGATATCGCCGCGTTGCGCGCCCATTACGGGCTCGACGCCAGCATTCCCGTGCAATTCGCGGTCTGGGCGCGCGACCTGCTGCGCGGCGATTTCGGCGTATCGATCTCGCTCCATCGCAATGTGCTCGAATTGCTCGCCGAGCGCCTGCCCGCGACGCTCGAACTGGCGGTCGCGGCGCTGATCGTCGCGGTGTGCCTTGGCGGAGCCGTCGCGGTGATCGCGACGCTTCTCGACGATTCGCCGGTCGCGCCGGTCATCGACGCCATCAACGGGCTGTTCCTCGCCGTGCCCGACTTCATTTGGGCGTTCGCGCTGGTTTTGCTGTTCGGCGTCTTCGCGCCGATTCTGCCCCTGTCGGGCCGCATCGACCCGGCGCTCGACGCCCGCTTCGCGACGCCTTTCTATCTGACCGAAAGCCTGGTCACGCTGCATCTCTCGACCTTCCTTGATGTCGCGCGGCACATGGCGATGCCGACTCTCGCGCTCGGCTTGCCGCTCGCCGCGATCATCACCCGCGTATTGAAGGAATCGCTGCGCGAGGCGATGGTTCAAGATTACGTGCTGCTCGCCCGGCTTAAAGGCATGTCGAAGCTTAGGCTCGTGCTGCAAGAGGCGCTGCGCAACGCCGTGGCGCCGACATTGGCGCTGACCGGCGTGCAATTCACCTTCCTGATCGGCGGAACGGTGATTGTCGAGCGGATTTTCGGCTATCCCGGCGTCGGCAACATGGCGATCGACGCGGTGATCAATCGCGACCTGCCGCTGATCCAAGGCCTGACGCTGGTTTTCGGCGCGCTTTTCATCCTCGTGAACATGCTGGTCGACTTGCTCGTGGTCGCGGCCAATCCGAGGCTCCGCCATGGCTGAGGCGACCGCCGGCGCGGCGCCCGTCCTCCTCTCGCGCCGTCCCTCGCACACGCTCCGGGCCTGCCTGCGCGAGCCCAAAGTCGTGGCGGGCGGCTGCTTCATCCTGTTCTTGCTCGTCCTGGCGCTCGGCGCCTCCTGGATCGCGCCCAAGGACCCTCTCGAGCAGGACATCCTCCTCGGCGCGACGCCGCCCTTCTGGCTGCCCGGCGCCGAACCCGGCCACTGGCTCGGCACGGACGATCTCGGCCGCGACGCGCTGTCGCGCGTGATTTACGGCTCGCGCGTCGCGCTGACGGTCGCTTTTGTCGCCGCCAGCCTCGCCGCCGCTTTGGGGGCCACGCTCGGCCTCGTCGCGGGCTGGTATCGCGGCGCGATCGATGCGACGATCTCGCGGCTCGTCGAAATCTGGATGGCGTTTCCGCCAGTGCTGCTGTCGATCCTGCTCGTCGCCGTGGTCGGCGCGGGCGTCGGCTCGGTCATCGCGGCGATTGCGATCATCGACTGGACGCGGTTCTGCCGCGTGGTGCGCGCCGAGACGATCAACCAGGCGAGCGCCGACTATGTCACCGCCGCGCGGGCAATGGGATTTTCGCAAGGCCGCATCCTGCTGCGCGAAATCTTTCCCAACGTGCTGCCGGTCTTGATTGCCCTGGTCAGTTTGGAAATGGGCATCGCCGTCATTGTCGAAGCGATTCTTTCTTTCGTCGGCCTGTCGGTATCGTCCGACACGCCGACCTGGGGCGGCATGATCGCGCAAGGCCGACAGCTCCTGCATCAGGGCTGGTGGATTCTCGCCGCGCCGCTGGCGATGCTGTTCCTGACCGTGCTCGCCTTCAACCTGCTCGGCGAAGGGTTGCGCCGTGCGCTCGATCCGGTGATGCGGCGATGAGCGACGCCGCACTCGCCATTGCCGATCTCAACGCGGTCTCCGACCGCGACGGCGAGGCGATTCTGCGCGGCGTGTCGCTGACGGTCGAGCGCGGCGAGACGCGCGGGCTGGTCGGCGAGAGCGGTGCCGGCAAATCGACGATCGGCAAGGCGATTCTCGGCATCCTGCCGCGTGCGGTGCGGGTGACCTCGGGCGAGGTTCTGTTCGAGGGCCAGGACCTGCTCAAGGCGCCGGCGGCCTTGCGCCGCCGGCTCATCGGCGAGCGCATCGCCCTGATCCCGCAGGACCCGATGACCGCGCTCAATCCCGGCCGCCGCATCGAGGGGCAATTGACCGACGGGTTGCGGCTATGGCGGGACTTAAGCGCCGGCGCGGCGCGCGAAGCCGCGCTGAAGCTGCTCGACGAAGTGCAGATTCGCGATCCCGAGCGGGTGCTGCGCAGCTTTCCGCACGAACTCTCCGGCGGTATGCGCCAGCGCGTCCTGATCGCCGCCGCTTTCGCGCTGGAGCCCAAGCTGATCGTCGCCGACGAGCCGACCACAGCGCTCGACGTCACCGTGCAGAAGCAGATTCTCCGCCTTATTCGCGCCATGCAGAGCGCGCACGGCACCTCGGTACTGTTCGTCACCCACGATCTCGGCGTCGTCGCCCAGATCTGCGATCGGGTCACGCTGCTGTTCGGCGGGCGCGTGGTCGAGGAGGGACGCACGGCCGATCTGCTGCAGGCGCCGCGGCATCCCTATACGCGCGCGCTGCTCGAGGCCTGTCCTCGCTACGACCAACCCTGCGCCGGCTTGCGACCGATTCCGGAGCAGATCATCGCGACCCTTCGCGCGGAGATCGCGGCATGAGCGGGGATTTGCTCGTCGCGCGCGACATCGAAGTGGTCTTCGGCGGCCGCGGCCACTGGCTCGGACGGACGCGCGAGCCGGTCAAGGCGCTGCATGGCGTCACGGTGAGAATCGGACGAGGCGAAACGGTCGGCATTGTCGGCGAGAGCGGCTCGGGCAAGACGACGCTCGGCCGCGCGCTGCTGCGGCTTATCGATGTCGCCGGAGGTTCGATCGCCTTTGCCGGGCGCGACATTACCCAACTTTCAGAGGCCGAAATGCGCCCTTTGCGGCGGCGCATGCAGCTCATCTTCCAAGACCCGATGGCCTCGCTCAACCCGCGGCGGGTGATCCGCCGCATCGTCGCCGAGCCGATGCTGTTCCACGGCGTGGCGAAAGACGAGGCCGACGCCGAGGCGAAGGCCCGCGCCATTTTCGCGCGCTTCAGCCTGCCGCTCGCCTGCCTCGACCGCTATCCGCACGAGCTTTCCGGCGGGCAGCGGCAACGCGTCGGCATCGCGCGGGTCGCGCTGCTCGCGCCGGATTTCGTGCTCGCGGACGAGATCGTCTCGGGTCTCGACGTCTCGACGCAAGCCCAGGCGCTCAATCTCTTGAAAGACCTCTCCCGCGATCTCGGCCTGTCGATGGCCTTTATCAGCCATGATCTGTCGGTGATCCGCGCCGTTTGCGACCGCGTCTATGTGCTGCGCTCCGGGCGCGTTGTCGAAGAAGGCGCCTGCGAAGACATATTCGCCGCGCCGAAGCATGAATATACCCGGGCGCTGATGGACGCCATTCCGCTTCCCCGCATCGACCGCGATTGGCTCCGGCGCACCGCCGCGGATGTAGCGGCGTGAGCGTGGAAGGCGCGCCATAAAACGGGGAGCTTGCGCAAGCGCCCGGTTTGCTGTTGACCAGCGAGACGGGGGATGCGCAGCGGACGCTCGCGCGCCGTGGAGACCATGCATGACCAGGACAGTTCGCATCGGCATGTTGACGCCGTCGTCCAATACGGTGCTCGAGCCGGTGACGAGCGCAATGCTTTCCGGACTGCCGGACGTCACCGCACATTTCAGCCGATTCAAAGTGACTGAAATTGCGCTTTCGGATTCGTCGAATCGACAGTTCCAGATCTCCGAAATCCTGCGCGCCGCCGATTTGCTGGCCGACGCCAAAGTGGACGTGATCGCTTGGAACGGCACGTCCGGAAGTTGGCTCGGCTTCGACTATGACGAAATGCTGTGCGAGCGGATCACCGCCGCCACCGGCGCGCCGTCCTGCACCTCGGCCCTGACGTTCCGCGAAATCCTCAAGGCTTGCGGCGCTCAAAAGATCGGCCTGATCACGCCCTACATGGCTGACGTTCAATCCAAAATCATCGCCAACTGGGCCAAGGAGGGATTGGCGTGCAAAGCCGAGCGGCACTGCGGCTTGCAGGACAATTTCTCCTTCGCCGAAGTCGGCGAAGAAACGATCGCGCAAATGGCCCGGGAAGTGGCGAGCGAAGGATGCGACGCCATTGCCGTCGTCTGTACCAATATGCGCGGCGCGCCAACGGCTGGCCGCCTGGAGAGCGAACTTCGTTGCCCAATCTATGATTCGGTCGCAACGACCCTGTGGAAATGCCTCCATCTGGCGGGCGTCGATCCTTCGCCTTTGGAGGGATGGGGCTCGCTGTTCCAGGCCGGTCCGTGGCGCCTTCCCTCCTAAGGACAGGCGCGACGGGCGTCTTCACAAACTCGGCGCGGCTGAGCCACGGCGGCTCGCAGGTCCGAAAAATGTGCTTTTCTCCGCCTAAAAACTAAGCTATCGTTTCGTCGTTGTCAGTAGAAGCGGCAGACCGCATTACGGGCGCGCGTTGGCGCGCAAAATCCGGTTGGGGATTG